>JAFAUY010000331.1 GCA_019243005.1 Verrucomicrobiota bacterium
GTGTGAATTAACTTTATAGGAATCTCTGCGTTGACTGTATGCGTGTGGCCAACCTGACAATTACCCGCAAATTTTCCGGCGGAATCCGTGCGGCGGTTTCAAGTGAGTTGAATCAACCGGCAAGATCCGGCGCTCCTTTACGGCTGGACCCGGTTGTGGAGATCGACTCGCCCTTGCCCTGGGATTGACCGCAATCAATATTCGTAGTGAGCTCAAAACGAAAACCATGAGTGCACCTGCCACCACGCGGCGCCCTTTTGCCGAACAGCACGCCCTTAACCGCCGGGCGGTGGCGCGCCTTTGGGTTGCCTTGCGCTTTTCGGGAGCCCTTGAAATAATTGAAACCGATCGCGACGGCAATCCGGTCATGAGTCCTCCGCCCGACCTGGATCACGATATCCGAAAAGACCGTATCGCTAAGGCGCTGCAACGGCTTCTTCCCGAAGGTGAGGCCTTCGTCGAAACGGCGGTCTCGACCTTTGAGGGAGCCAAGGTGCCTGACGCGTGCTGGATCCGGGCCGAACGGCGAGAGCAACTCTTGAGCGTTCCGCGCGGGGAAAGGCTGTCGCCGATTGCGCCTGAAGTATGCGTGGAAGTCCTGTCGCCGGACAATTCCCGATCGGGCATCGACTCGAATCAGTCTGCCTACTTCGGCGTGGGTGTCCGGGAGGTCTGGATCTGCGACCGGGATGCCACCATGAGCTTTTACGGGCCACAAGGGCGGTTGGAACGCTCGGCCATTTGTCCGGAGGTTCCGCGCCAGGTTCCGGCGGGTGGCTGAGGCATCGGGCGTGCGCATCTTCGAACGGCTCAGCATTCTATGTCTGGAGGTGTTATCAGCGCAGTTCGCCCGGAACCGGACGCATGCTTGCGTCAGATTGCCGATTACGTCCACAGTCTCGAGGCCATCACGAGCGAAGAAGCCTTTGGTACCGCCAGGCTTTGCCTGATGGACACGCTCGGCTGCGGCCTGCTGGCGCTCAACTATCCGGCTTGCACCAAGCTCCTCGGCCCGATCGTTCCGGGTGCCACCATGCCCGGCACGGGCGCGCGGGTGCCGGGTACCAGCTTCGAACTGGATCCGGTCCAGGCCGCCTTCAACATCGGGACCGCGATCCGCTGGCTGGATTATAATGATACCTGGCTGGCGGCGGAGTGGGGCCATCCATCCGATAACCTGGGGGGCATTCTCGCCGTGGCCGATTACCTCAGCCGTCGCCGGGTCCGTGAAGGTGAAAAACCGTTGGTGATCCGCGACGTTTTGCTCGCGATGATCCAGGCTCATGAAATCCAGGGGGTACTCGCGCTCGAAAACAGCTTTAACCGGGTCGGCCTCGACCACGTGCTGCTGGTGCGGATTGCCTCGACGGGCGTCGTCACCCGGTTGCTCGGCGGCACGCGCGAGGATGTGATCAACGCCCTTTCCAACGCCTTCATCGACGGCGGCGCGTTGAGGACCTACCGGCATGCACCCAACACCGGTTCGCGTAAATCGTGGGCGGCTGGCGACGCGACCAGCCGGGCGGTGCGCCTGGCGTTGCACGCGCTGCGCGGTGAGATGGGTTACCCCAGTGCGCTGACTGCGAAAATCTGGGGCTTTCAGGACGTGCTCCTCAGGAAAAACCCGCTCCGAATTCCGCCGCAAGGTTTCGGTTCGTATGTGATGGAGAACGTCTTGTTCAAGATCTCGTTTCCGGCCGAATTCCACGCGCAGACCGCCGTTGAAGCCGCGCTTACGCTGCATCCGCAAGCGGCTAAGCGGCTTGGCGAGATCGAGCGCGTCGTCATTGAAACCCAGGAAAGCGGCAAGCGCATCATCGACAAAACCGGCCCGCTGGATAACCCGGCCGACCGCGACCACTGCATCCAGTACATGGTGGCCGTGGCGCTCATCTTCGGCCGTTTGACGGCCGAGGATTACGAAGACGAGCGGGCCCGTGATCCGCGCATAGACGCGCTGCGCGAAAAGATGGAGGTCGTGGAAAACAAACCGTTCACCACCGATTATCTTGACCCGTCGAAGCGTTCCATCGGCAACGCCGTGCAGGTCTTTTTGAACGATAATACCGAGACTGAGCGCGTCGCCGTCGAATACCCCATCGGCCACCGGCGCCGCCGCAAAGAAGGGATTCCGCGGTTGCTCGAGAAATTCGAGCGCAACCTGCGAGGCCGGATCCCGCCGCGCAACGCCGATGCCATCCTGGCGCTGTGCGCCGACCCGGAGCGCCTGGCGGCGACTCCTGTGCATCGCTTCATGGATTTGTTTGTGGTTTGAGTGAGCCGAGAGTTAGGATTCTCACCGCCCCGTGCACGGTACCGAAGCGCCCCGCGACTTTTGATAACATCTTCCTCGCAATGGCCGAGCCGCTGTATTATCGTCGTTAACTGCCCGTTGCCTCTACGACAAAAGCTACCGTCGGACGAAACGTCACAACCTTAAGACTTTTACTTACACCCTTATTGAATCCCGGCGTGCCCCGTTAGCAGCCTATGAAGCAGAGCAACAGCCCCGCCCAGATTAAGCGCGCCCCAAGGGGCCGTAGGAAGGTTACCCCGACGCTGCTGCTCGGGCAGAAAGATACCCTTGCAAAGGCCACCTGGCTTTATCACCACCAGAAACTGACGCAGCAGCAAGTCGCGGATGAACTCGGCTTGTCTCGTCCAACGGTGGTCCGCCTGTTACGCCAGGCCCTGGAGGAAGGTATCGTTACGGTTTCCCTGCGTTTGGATGTCTTGAGGCAGATGGAGCTTTCCAGGCGGCTCGCAAAGCGCTTCGGGCTGCAGGAGGCTTTCATCGTGCCGACCTCAGTCGGGCACACCGAAGCCGACGTCCTGCGTGCCGTCGGCGAGATGGGTGCACTTTATCTGGAAAACAACATCCAGCCAAATCAGGTCGTCACCCTCAGCTGGGGCAAAACTCTTTTGGAGGTCGCACGCGCCCTCAATGAAAATCCTGTAAAGGGCGTGGTGATCGCTCAAACGTTAGGGGGACTAAACAGCGGACACACTTTTAATCCTTACCGGGTGGCGTCATTGTTCGGTGAAAAACTTCATGCGCCCGTTTACCACCTGTACGTCCCGGTAATAGTCGCTTCAAAAGAGTTACGGGACCTTTTCCTGTCCGATCCCGGAGTACAGGCGGCCCTGGAAGTTGCGCGGCTCGCTTCTTTGTGCATGGTGAGCGTGGGCAAAGTCGACCACAGCGCCACCGTGGTAGAGACCGGGTTTTTGAATGTTTCCACCATCGACCAGTTAAGGGCTCGAGGGGCGGTGGGAGACATTTCCGGGCGTTACTTCGATATCGATGGTAAAAGGATAGTTGGAGACGTGGACGATCGTATCCTGGCTTTGCCGTGGGAGGATTTTCAACGGCTTAAAAACGTTGTGGCGGTTGCCTGCGGTCTCGATAAAAAATATGCCGTTCTGGGCGCTTTACGCACGGGGGTACTCAGGCGTCTGATCATTGATGATCAGACGGCGCTTGCTCTCCTGGAGGACGGTGGAGACGTCACGCCTGAAGGGGCGGGTTCGTCGGAAGGGCATGCCTGACCGGGTTGTGCCCTTCAGCAATCGTCAATTAGAGGGCGCGCCGGTGTTCTGCCGGCGAAGTCGACCGTGCTTTCGAAGCTCTTAATCCCGGCGTCAGGGCCCAGGCCTCGGATGACCAGACCGCCGCAGGCGCAGCCTAACCACGCGCATCGTTCCAGGTCCCAACCCAGAGGGAGGTGTCGCTTGCATTTTCTTCCGCCCCTTCAGCACATCCAACCCGGCGGGGCAAGCGCTTGTCAGGGTGGGCGCCGGGGAATGACGCCCTATGAGGGTTCAACGGGGAGGGGGGCGGCGTTTCCCGGGGTAAAACCCAGGGCTACACCCCTTCTCAGGATGGTTGAGCTGGTGTTTGCCCCGGAGGGTCAGGCGGAAAGTAGCCCGGCACCCGCGACGCCCCTGGTGGTCGAAGGTGATCCCTACTTGATGTTGTAAATTCTTCTTGCGTCCTCATGAGTCGCCAGGGGACGACCGACTTCCCTGGCAATTTCCTGGGTCTCCTGAAGCAGATCGAGATTAGTCGGCTTCCGGTCCGGATCGAAGAACAATTCGAGACCCGTCTTGATGTGTCCGCCGAGTTCTATAGCCCGCTTGATGATCGG
>JAFAUY010000424.1 GCA_019243005.1 Verrucomicrobiota bacterium
TGCCCGGGCCAGCCGGGTTCGCTACACCAATGGTCATTCGACGGTGCTCGCAACCGTAAATTGAAAAGGCTGAGCTTCACCCGCACTTGGGCGGCGGGTGCCGGTTTTTGCCCCGAAGGGGCGTCCCGCCGCAATTCAGAACTTCGGGCCCGAGGCAGCGCCCCGCGCCTGGGTCGCCGTCAGAGGCTGAGCGCGCGCGAACCGCTCCGTAAACGTCTTTTCGTCCCGGTCTAACAGTTGCGCCAGCACCCTCGTCACCCCCTTGAGATCGTTCATCATCTCGGCCTGGCCGACGGTGATCGGGAGGAAATCTTCGCCGGCGAGTTCCGGACGTTTTTGTAGTTCCGCGATCCGGCGTTCGAGGTCCCCCGCCTTATCGGCGAAAAAGGTCAGCTTGGAAAGCTCAGCATAGTTCCGGATCGATCGAACCTGGTGCGACACCGCCGCCAGACGCGACCGTAGCTCCTGCTCCCGGACATAACCGGCGCCGAATTTCCCGTTGCCGCACAGCGCCTGGTTTACGCGGTTCAAGGCTTCCCGCGCGTCAGTCACGAAGCGTTCGAGTTGGCGCGGCCTTACCGCCAACATCTCCAGCGCAATCTGCAATTGGCGCTTTTCCTTTTGCGACGCTTCCAGCAGTTGATGCTGCAGGTTGGTCCGCTCCGTGACGTCGTGAATGGACACGAGCAGGTGCCTGATCTCTTTGCCATGTTGCACCCGATGAAAGCCGAATTCAAAAAAGCGACGGCAAGCCTTATGGTCGGCAGCGTCGAAGGTGACCTCAACGCACGTCAGCGGATTAAACTTGAGCAGCAGCGATTCGATTTTTCGTGCATCAAACATCAGTTCCAGGTATTCCGCCGTGAGCCGGTAATGCTCTTCGGACACCAGCGGACGCAGCAGGTCGAGGAAATGCGCCCCGGCCAGGTCGCGCCGGCGCAGGAGGCTTTCCAGCGCCCGCGAGTAATCGCTGCGGATGCGCAGGTCCGGTGCCAGCAGAAAAAGGCCCTGGGGCACGGTCGCCAGGATCAAAGCCGCGTCTTCTTGCGCCGTCGCAAGTTCGGTTCTGACCGCGCGTAAACGATGGTGTTCTTCCACCGCCAGCCGCAACATTTCGCCCCGGCTTAGAGCGATTGACCAGAAGAGAAAGATGTTTTCAAACAGCACCCAGCAGACGTGTTCCAGGACGCGGTAAAAGCTCCCGGTCGCCACCCCAAAAACCGACTCCGGCCAGAACATTGAACGCAGGCCGTGGTCGAGCCCGACGGTCAACGTGGCGGTAATCAGCACCCACGGGTCGCGGTAGAATGCCAGGAAGGCGAGAGACCCGAACACATGGAAGTGCGTTTCGATCCGGCCACCGGTCGCCTGGATCAACAAGGCCCCAAACAGCATCTGCGCCATGGCGACGACGTGGCGCGTGAACCAGGATCCCGGAAAAAAGCGGATGAGAACCATCGGAGCGCCCATGAGCAGCCCGCCCAGTCCCACGGGGACCAGCAGGTGGTCATGCATGGACGCCCGAGATCCTTCCCAGGCCAGCGGCGACACCCATCCGCAGACGATGATGCCGGCAACCCATTGGACAAAAAACATCCAGAAAAAATGTTTTTCGGCGTGGATGCGAAGGCGGAGTTCCTCATTCCGGAAGAGCCCCTCGGCCGAAGCGGTGAATTCCGGCACGAGGCAGGCAGGGCATGCCGGGACGCTCGGAGCGTCCGCGGCGGCCATTTTCATGGCAACCGGGTCCCCAGAAATGTCGTTCCGGTCATTTTTCTGCCGCATCGGCTAAATCTGTTCGGTTACAGTTCAACGTCGCTTTTTGCGCGGTCGCCCTCCTCGACGAAATTAACCCCGGCCGGCCAGGGCACGGGATGCTCAAAGTGCGTAATCGGCAGAATGACGGCGTTGTTTACCGGGGGCCGAGACAAAAGAACGTTCGCCGCGCCGGCCGGACGCAAACGGCTCGTCGCGGCCGGCGGGCACCAAACTTCCGGCCGCCGGGGAAAACGGCCCGGAAAAAGGCAGTATTTATGGTATATATAGAAAATTACTAAATCGCGGGCCTTTTGGTACGTTAACCAAAGTCAGAACGGAATCGTTTGATGTCTCTTTTCTATGAACGATATGTCCCCTCCTCAGGATGAACTGGCCCAGCGGCTCAACCTCGCCCTGCAGATGGCGGGATTGGGCGAGTGGGCGCGGGACCTGGCCGACGGTCGCATCTATGGTGAAGACGCGCGGATGAGGGACCGGCATTTCTTGTTCATGCTCATGGAGCATCTCCCCGACAAGATCTATTTCAAAGACCGCGACAGCCGCTTTCTGGCCGTTAACCGCGCCACGCTCTCCCTGACCGGCTGCAAAGACCAATCAGAGATCATCGGGAAAACCGATGCCGACCTCTTCACGGAGGCGCACGCGAGCCAGGCCCTCGCCGACGAGCGCCGGATCATCGCGACGGGCCAGCCCCTCGTTGGGATCGAGGAAAAAGAGACCTTGCTAGACGGGAGCGAAACGTGGGCCTTAACGACGAAAATGCCCCTGCGCGATCCCGCCGGCAACGTGATCGGCACCTTCGGACTGTCGCGCGACATTACCGAACGCAAACGCGCGGAACAGGAACTGAAACTGGCCAAGCAGGCCGCCGACGCGGCCGTCCGGGCCAAAAGCGAGTTTCTGGCGAACATGAGCCACGAGATTCGCACCCCCATGAACGGGGTGATCGGGATGGTCGGATTATTGCTCGACGGCGAACTGAGCCCCCAGCAGCGCGAATTCGCCGAGGCCATCCGGGCCAGTGCAGACGCCCTTCTGACGGTCATCAACGATATTTTGGATTTCTCGAAAATCGAAGCCGGTAAGCTCACTTTCGAGCACCTCGACTTTGATCTGGTTGAAACGGTCGAAACGACTTTGCACTTTTTGGCTGAAAGCGCTCAGGCCAAAGGTCTTGAACTGGCCGGCGCCATACCACTCGGCCTGCCTGCACAATTGCGTGGTGATCCGGGAAGGCTCCGCCAGATTCTCAATAACCTTGTCGGTAATGCCATCAAGTTCACGGACGCGGGAGAGGTGATTGTGCGTGTCTCTCTGGCGAGCGAAACTGAAACCGACGCGCTCATACGATTCGACGTTGAAGATACCGGCATCGGCATTGCACCCGAAGCGCAGGGCCGGCTGTTTGAGGCCTTCAGCCAGGCGGACGGGTCCACCACACGCAAATACGGAGGGACTGGCTTGGGTCTCGCGATTGCGAAGCAGTTGGTGACGATGATGCACGGCAGCATCGGGGTCCTCAGTGAGCCGGGTAAAGGTTCGACCTTCTGGTTTACCGTCCGGCTCGAAAAACGCGTGGCCAGTGCGCGTCCGGCCGATGACTTCAGCCGTGACCTGTGTGACGTGCGGGTGCTGATCGTCGACGATAACGCGATCAACCGCGAGATTCTTTGCCACCAGACCTCCGCCTGGAAGATGCAGGCACGTAGCGCCTCGAGCGGCGAAGAGGCGTTGCGGCTCCTGCGATCCGCAGCCGCGGCGCGAACTGCGTTCGAGGTGGCGTTGTTAGACGTGCAAATGCCCTTAATGGACGGTATCACGCTGGCTCGCGCCATTCGGGCTGACCCGGCGATAGCCGGTACCCGGCTTATCGTCCTGACCTCGCTGGGCAAGGGATTGAGTCAGGCTGAGATGAAGGAATTGGGTCTCGAAGCGTACCTGGTCAAGCCAGTCAAACAGGCGCGCCTCTTCGACTGTCTGCTGAGCCTGCTGAGCAACGCGCCACGCGAAGACGCCGCGACCAGGGTTGCGCCGCCCGAGAAAACTGCGCTCTTTCCGGAGTCAGACCTCCAGAAGGTACGAATCCTGGTGGCTGAGGATAACAGCACCAATCAAAAAGTTGCCTTGGCCCAGTTGCGCAAGCTCGGGTGCGGCGCGCATGCCGTGGCCAGCGGATTCGAAGCCCTCGAAGCCCTGGAGCGCATCGATTACGACGTCATCCTCATGGACTGCCAGATGCCGGAAATGGACGGCTATGAAGCAACGCGCGCAATTCGCGAGCGCGAACAAAATCCGCACCGGCCCTGCCCCTGGAACTCGCCGGCTTACATTATCGCCATGACCGCGCACGCCATGCAGGGCGATCGCGAACGATGCCTGGCGGCGGGGATGGACGATTATCTCGGCAAGCCGGTCCGCGAGCCGGAACTCCGGACCGCGCTCGAACGTTGGAAGATGGTGACTCAAAACAGAAGGAACGGGTTGCCGGCCCCTGGCTTCGCGTCCCCGCCCGGCGCACCTGATTCTGCCCCGGCCCGAGTCAACCCTCGGGCGGAGTCTGCCCCGCCCCCGGTGGATGTGTCACGATTGGATGAGGTCAGCGACGGCGATCCGGGACTGCGCGCCGAAATGGTTGACCTCTACCTTGAGGAGTCGGCTGATTTCATCCGAAAGCTGGACACCGCCATCCGCAACGGTGCGGCCAAAGAGATTGAACGCCTGGCGCATACGTACGCGGGAGCGAGCGCGAGTTGCGGGATGGTGGCGGTGGTGCCGGCCTTGCGCGATTTGGAGCGCATGGGGCGTTCCGGCCAGCTTCAACGGGCCGACCATGCATACGCCGAAGTCCGCCGCGAGCTGAATCGGATCCGAGAATTCCTGACGGCATTCTGTGAAAACAACCACGGCTTACCGGCCGGCAAAACTTTACCTGGAGCAGACTGAGTGTGAACAAACCAAATTCTTTTGCCTTTAAAGTTGTCTTTAACCACCCGGATGGGTTTCATTCGCACCGCGGCGCCTTCTCTCTGAAGGGCCGCTCCGTCATCGTCGAAGTCGAGCCGGAAGGGATGGCCAGCTTTATGGGCTTCCAACATTCAAATGACGTGGACCGGTATCTCGCCGAAGATACTGCTCAGCAGGCCGCTCTTCAAACCATCCAGAAAGACTTTCCTGAAGGGTTTGCGCCAAGCTGCGACATCGTCCAGCTCCATCGCCTCCCCGACGAATTGCGGCGACGGCTACCGACGCTTCACGCCGGGCGGGCGTTTGCCTGGCTGGTCTGAGGTGGCATTTTTCCGCTTGCGGCATCTTAATCCTCGCGGCGCGAACGCAACCGGAAGAGAACCGGTAACCCGTAATAACCGGCGTGATCACGGATTTTTGATTCCAGGTAACGCCGGTATTCGTCGGTCAGCAATTCAGGGTGGTTAACAAAAAGCAGGAACGCAGGAATGGGTAACACCGTACATTCGGGTGGAGTCAGCTGGGTCGCGTACAGGATCTTCAGACGCCGTTGGCCGCGCAAGGGTGGGGGGTGCAGCTCCATGGCCATCTGCAGCAAACGGTTAAGCTGGCCGGTGCCGATGATCCGCTGCGAATGCGTTTCAATCTTTTCGATGCTGTTAAAAAGCCGGTCCAGGTTTTCACGCGTTTCGGCCGACAAAATATCGATCGGTGCATAACTCAGAAAAAAGAGGCTGGTCCGGATCTGCCCGAGGACACCGTTCAGGAAATCCCGGACCTTCGTCGGCGGTTTCACCAGGTCGAGTTTATTCACGACGATGATGCACGGTTTCTCATTTTTCTGAATTAAACCCGCAATCTTTTTATCCTGCGCCGTTACCCCATCGACGGCGTCGATCAGCAACGCGCAAACGTCTGCCCGCTCGATGCTTTTTTCCGAACGCATCACGCTGAAAACCTCGACTGACGTATTGTGTTTGCCCCGCGGACGGATGCCGGCAGTGTCAATCAGCAGAAATTGCCTTCCGCTTCGCAGGTACGGGATGTCGACGGCATCACGGGTGGTGCCGGGTATATCGCTTACAATCGTGCGTTGGTCCTGCAGAATGGCGTTGATCAATGACGATTTACCGACGTTCGGCCGGCCCACGATCGCGAGGCGAAGGGGTCTGCTCCCCGCCGATGCCGTCGGCTCGCCGGATCCCTCCCCTTCCGGCGGCAACTCGCGCTGAATCCGCTCGAGCAGTTCGCCGATGCCCCGGCCATGGGCGGCGCTGATCGCGATCAGGTCGGGGAAGCCGAGGGAGGAAAACTCGGCGGCCGCATCCGCGTGCTGGTCGTGATCGATCTTGTTTACCGCGACGATGATCGGTTTGCGAGTCTTGCGCAGTTCCCGCGCGAGCATTTGGTCGACCGGGGTAACACCGTCCTGGGCGTCGGTCACAAACACGATCACGTCAGCCATGTCCATCGCCAGGTCAGCTTCGGCCCGCACGCGTTCTTCAAACCGCTCATCACCGCTGCCTCCGCCGATGCCGCCGGTGTCCACGACCGTAAAAGAGCGCAACCCGGCGGTGCACTCTGCCACCAAGCGATCGCGGGTTACCCCGGGCTGGTCGTGAACGATGGCAATCCGCCGTTGCGCCAACCGGTTGAACAGGGCGGATTTGCCGACGTTTGGCCGGCCAACGATAGCGACGGTTGGCAAGGTTCCCATGTTTTCCTAACCTCTGACCTCACCGGCGTTGTACCTGCTGATTGCGCCAGACAACACCCGAGGCGAATGCCCGTAAGGTGAGTCCAAACGGCGGGCCATGCAACCGCGAAGGAGGAGCGGCACGGCATTACCCCGCGGCCACGGCGGATCCACAGAAGAGGACGATCATCCGCCGCAAACCCTCACCCGGTGCCGTTCCTGAACACCACGCGCGGCGGATACGCAGACCGCGCAGAAAAGAAAGGGACCCATCCACAGGTTACACCGATTGACACAGATTAAGAAGGCACGTCACGACTGCGTCGGCGCCTCTCCCTTTGCGGGATTTGTGGCTTTTTTCGGAAAGCGTTATGGAAATAACCGAAGCCGGACGTCACCGTGAGCGCGGAAGCCGTCATCACCAGGAATCGCACCGTCGATTTTCGAGCTCCCAGCAGTACCGCCAGCGTCGCGAATAGCTCAAACAGCGTCGCCGCTTTCCCGGCCGCGCTCGGCTTGACCTCGAGACGCCTCCGCCGGCCTTTCAGGGCCCAGTAACCGCTCACCACCAAACCTTCCCGCCCGATCACCACCGCGGGAAACCAGGCGGGAAATCCCTCATTCCAGCGACTTAGTCCCAGCGTGATCAGCGCAGCCAGCATCAGGCCTTTGTCGGCGATCGGATCTAGGATCGTGCCGAGCCGGCTTTTCTGATCAAATCGCCTGGCAATGAAGCCATCCAGGCCGTCGGTAAGGATCGCGAAGAAGAAGGTCGCAGCCGCGAGCCGGCGCAACTTTTCATCGGGTTTCCCGGCGGCGACGGAGCGGCCATAAGCTTCCGCCAGACCGCCGAAAATCGGGATTAATCCGATGCGCGCCAGGGTGATGCGATTCGCGAGAGTCATGCCGTCTGCCGGAATCGTAAGCAAAACGGACCCGCACGCAAGAAAGGGCGGAAATCCGTAAAATCAGACGGTTCACCGAAAACTCGGTCCGCAATGAGCGGGGTTCTCTCACAGGCCGGGGGAGGGTCCCGGCGGCGGCTTCACCTCTTCAAACCTGACGTCGACCTGGAGGCCTGCCGGGGCCAGCCGATCGCGAAGGGTGTTCTTAAACGCCTCTTCCGCTGCGGCGGGCAGATCGGCCGACTTGGCCCGAGCGGCGTCCGGTAAGGCCGCCAGCTCAGTCTGAACGTCTGAAGCCTGCACCCGGTTCCACCAGCCGTTATCCAATTCGTCCACGTGAGTCTCCACCGGTTCAACCGTCAGGATCTCGGCCGGAGGCACTTTCACCTCGACACGATTACCCGCGACCTCAACGCTGAACCGTTTCATCAGGTCAAAGCCGGCCTGCACCCGGTAGACCGCCCGCAGCCGGATGCTCTTGGTGCTGCCCAGCCAGTTCATGCTGCTGTGGCGGGTGACCTCAGTTTCACGGCTCACCAGCGCCAGTTGGGAAACAGGCGTGGTTCGCGGATCGATTTTAATCTCGTTCTGGCTGGTAACGGTGGGCCGCAAATGGAAAAGCTCCACCAGGATTTCGCGTACCTTGGCCGCATTCTGGGCCGATTCGCGCGCAACGGCCGCGACGGTTTCTCCGGGAAGATCCGTAATCCGGCGGACGCTGTACCATCCCAAGGTAGTGACCAGCAAAACGACGATGACCAGGGCGAGGGGCCAGCTTATTTTTCCGCGTCTCATGTCCAGAAAAAATACAGCCCCCCGTATCCGCTGGATACGAAGGGCTGCTGTTCCCCCCAGAACAATCCTTCAAAAAATTGAAGAGCAATCTCGCTCAAGCCGAGTCACCTTTCAACCACATATT
>JAFAUY010000339.1 GCA_019243005.1 Verrucomicrobiota bacterium
CGCCGGCGCGACGTAAAACATGCCGTGGAACTTGGCGAGGAATACGTCGGTGCCCTTGGGGAATTTGCCCTCGGCCGCCATGCCGGCGATTTCGTCGAAGCGGTCCAGCGGGTGCTTTTTGCGTTTGGCCTCTTCCTCCGCAGTGAGTTTCCCCCCGCTGGCGATGGTCCGGTCCTGGGCCGCGCGTTGCAGGTCAGACGGATCGGAGGCCGGCGCGCCGGCAATGGGTGCCAGAGGGAGGCCCAGGCTGGCGCGGCGCGTTTCCACGCCCATCATAAAGCCCTTTAGATACTCCTGCTGGTCTGTCGTGAACGGCGTATCCGTCATTCGGCCGGAAACTCCGCCGCGGCGCGGGCGAGTGACCCAAACGACCGGGTGCGGCCATAGGTCGCGTAGAGCGCGAGGCCGGTGAACAGCAGGCCGCCAACCAGGTTGCCGAGTGTTACCGGGATCTGGTTCCACACCCACCAGTCATGGAGTGAAACCTTGGCTCCCATCATCATCCCGGCCGGGATGATGAACATGTTAACCACCGAGTGTTCGAAGCCCTGCGCGAAGAACATCAATATCGGCATCCACGCCGCGGCGATCCGTCCCACCGTGGAGCTGGAGGACATCGCCATCACCACACCCAGGCACACCATCCAGTTGCACAGCACGGCTTTGACGAAGACCGTCAACATCCCCGCACCGCCAAAGTGGGCGTACCCGGTGGTCTTGGCTTCCGCGAGCTGGATCAGGCGCACCGCCACGCCGGACGGCTCGATCTGTCCGGCCATGGTCAATGCGATGACCAACAATGCAGCGTAGAAGACCGAGCCGATCAGGTTCCCGAGGAACACCCAGGCCCAGTTGGTCAGAATCGCACCAGGCGTGATCTGCTTGCGCAATAACGGCAGCGGCAAGAGCGCGAAGCTTCCGGTGACCAGCTCCAACCCGAGCAAGACGATGATCACGAAACCCACAGGGAAGATCAGCGCGCCGACGAGGATTTGCCCGGTCTGTGCCGCCGCCCCCAGGGCGAGGCTTGTCGCAAACCCGAGCAGCGCACCCGACAAGAAGCCCCGGATGAGAATATCGACTGGGGTGAGCCTGGCCTTGGCCGCCCCAGCGGTGACCATTGCAGCCACGATCTCGGCCGGTTTGATCGAGTCCATTACAGGGCCCCCGTCGTACGTTTTCTATGCTGCTTTGCAGCACGCAAGGCCTGTGCCGTACGTTTTTTGGTCTATTCCTTCCCCGACTTGCCTACGATTTAGGCAATGCGCTGAAGGGGTGTGATCATACTCTATGCAAAGGAGAAAGGAAGAACAGCCTCAGTCTCATTCTGATTGTGTCATCAAGTGATCACGAAAGCGAGCCCGCAAGCTGGTTTTTTGCAATTTCCCGGTCGCCGTGTGGGGAAGTTCGGGCAGCACCACCACCGCGTCCGGCAGCCACCACTTCGCGACCTTTCCCTCGTAAACGCGTAGGACGGATTCAGGATCAATCGCGTGGCCCGACCGTGGCACCACCAGCAGGAGCGGGCGTTCGTCCCATTTCGGATGGCGCGCGGCAATTACGGCCGCTTCCGCGACGTCGGGATGAGACACGGCAATGTTCTCGAGCGTGATCGAGCTGATCCACTCGCCGCCAGATTTAATGACATCCTTCGACCGATCCGTGATCTCCATGAACCCGTCAGGATCAATGGTTGCAACATCGCCCGTGGCAAACCATCCGTCGGCATCCAGCGCGCTGCCGGGCGCATCGCCGAAATAGGCGCAGGCGACCCATGGACCTCGGACGAGCAGATCGCCGAACGCGACCCCGTCCCACGGCAGTTCCTTCCCCTCGGCGTCGATGATCTTCATATCGAGGCCGGGCAACACCCGCCCTTGCTTCAACATGTGACGGACGGCCGCCTCACCCGTCAGTGGCTTTTGCGCATCCTTGGGCGCGTTATAGGTGCCTACGGGGCTCAACTCCGTCATGCCCCAGCCATGCTCCACCGCCACGCCGAATTCGTCCCGAAATGCCTCGATCAGCATAGGCGGCGCCGCGGACCCGCCCGTCATGATCCGCTTCACCGTGGTCAACCGCTCCCCGCTGGAGCGCAGGTGTTGCAGCAAGGCAAGCCACACCGTTGGTACGCCGCACGTCGTCGTCACCCGCTCTTGGTTCA
>JAFAUY010000198.1 GCA_019243005.1 Verrucomicrobiota bacterium
GGATCCGGGCCGGCGTGGTTAACTGGAACCGCCCCACGACCGGGGCAAGCAGCGCCGCGCCGTTCGGCGGGGTGGGGATTTCCGGCAACCACCGGCCGAGCGCCTATTACGCGGCCGACTACTGCGCTTACCCGGTCGCGTCGCTCCTGGCCGATGGGGTGAGTGTGCCGCAGTTCCCCGGCCTGCCGTAATCATGATCCACTCTGAACCACAAAACCGGCCGCCTCCGGGAAAGTCCCGGGCCAGGAAACCGGACTGGTTCCATTCCCTGCGCTTCCGGCTCGAATGGCTGGGGTTGAAAGGTGCAACCTGGGTCGTTCCCCGGCTGCCGCTCGGGCTCTGGCGTCATTTGGCGGAAGCCGTGGCCTTCGCGTTCTATTACCTCGATCGCCGCGGGCGCCGGGTGGGCCTGGCCAACCTGGAAGCAGCGTTCGGCGATCGTTACCCGCCCGCCCGGCGCGAACAAATCGCCCGGCAGGCATTGGCCGGCTTTGCCCGCAGCTTTCTGGAGCTCTTCTGGAGCCCGCGCCTGAACCGCAACAATATTCCATCCTACATGACGATGACCGGTTCGGCCGAGGCGCGCCGCTTGTCCGAAAAAGGCGGCGTTATCCTGGTCAGCGTGCATCTGGCGAACTTCGAATGGGGCAGCGGCCTGTTCGCATTCGAGGGCCAGCCCGGCCTGGAACTTACCCAGCGCTTCCGGAACGACCGGCTGACGCCCATCTTCCGCCGTTTACGGGAACATTCCGGCCACACGATCGTGACCCAGGAGCAATCCATGATCCGTTTCTACAAGGCCTTGCGCAGAGGCCAACGGGTCGGGCTGCTGACCGACCTGACTTTGAAAATGAACGAGCCCGGAACTTTTGTCCGCTGTTTCGGCCTCTGGACCTGGACGACGATCATGCACGCCGCACTGCAAAGCCGGACCGGCGCGCCGATCATTCCTTTCGTGACCATACCGCAGGGCGACGGCCGGTACGAAGTGCGTTTGCTCGAACCGATCCTGCACGATCCCAACCGTTCTTTGCGGCAGATCGCCCAGCTGTGCTGGGATCGCTTCGAACCCGTGATCGCCGAGCACCCGGAGTGCTGGCTCTGGTCGTACAAGCATTGGCGCTACCGGCCGGCGTTACCCGATCGCCCTTACCCGTTCTACGCCAACCGCTCCCCGTGGTTCGATCTGGAATGGGAAAAGGAAATCGGACCGATCCCGGTGGAACTGCAGATCTATTGAGAGAATGCCACAAATGTCACAAACAAGAAAATGGCACAAATGAAAGGCCCCCGTTTGTGAAATTTCTCGCACTCTTCGGCTTGTGGCATTGGCTCGACGCCACAAATATTAAAAGGCAAGGCGACGAGTGCTGATCCCTTATTTGTGGCATTTTTTCATTTGTGGCATTCGTGGCATTTAAATTTGAATGTCGGAAAAATTTCTCATCGTCGACGGACACAGCATCATCTTCGCGTGGCCGGAGCTGCGCGAGCTGCATGGTCGCAAGACCGCGCTGGCGCGTGAGCGGCTGGTCAAGGCGTTGACGGAATACCAGGACTATTCCGGGGTCCGTGTGGTCCTGGTTTTTGACGGAAAAGGCCAGGCCGTTTCGGAAATGACTGAACCCGGCGGCATCCAGATCTTTTACTCAAACGCCGGCCGCACCGCGGACGACATCGTCGAACGGCTCTGTGCCCGGTACGCGGCCAAATACACAATTACGGTGGCGACGGCCGACCTGCTGGAGCAGCAGACCGCCATCTCGTTTGGAGCCCATTGCACCGGGGCGGAAGGATTACGGCAATTGATCGAGGCGGCCCGGGGCGACTTCGCAGCGGATTTGAAACGGCGGCGAAGGGACCTCTGATCAAGGATTAACCCGGCATGGGACTATCTCTTCAGGTGCAACAGGTGCTGGCCGAACTGGAAGCGTTCGGCCGGGCAAATGACCAGCGGGAACCGGATCGCGCCCGCAAGATGCTTAATCTTGAGCGTGAAACGGCCGAACTGCTCCGGGCATTCGTGCTGAGCGCGCGGCGGAAACGGGTTCTCGAAATCGGCACTTCCAACGGCTATAGCGCGATTTGGCTCGCATCCACGCTGCAATCCATACCCGGCAGCGCTCCCCTTCTGACCATCGAAAAGGATGCCGGCAAAGCCCAGAGTGCCCGCACGAACCTTCAAAAAGCCGGGTTGGCCGATCACGCCGTCGTACTGGATGGCCCCGCGACCGACCTCGTGTCGGCCCTGCCGGGCCCGTTTGACTGCGTGTTTTTCGATGCCGACCGGATCAGTGCGCCCGAGCAGCTCCGCCTACTGCTGCCGAAACTCACGGGGGACGCCTTGCTGCTCGCCGACAACGTGCTCTCGCACCCGGAGGAAATCGCCGGTTACCTGAAGGAGTTTGATGAGTTGCCTGACTTCGTCACCACGACGGTGCCGGTCGGCAAGGGTCTTCACGTGGCCGTCAGAAGCGGCACCGCCCGATGAGAAAAACCGCCGTATAAACTTTCAAGCCCGCGGGAATGTAATTGTAATGGAACACGCCCGGTTAGAAACGCGTTTGCAGTGCCGGCTGGAACGCCCGGCACCGGGTTTCGTATCATGCGCGCATTGACCGTCGCTCGATCTGACGCTCACTTATAGCGGGCTTCTGGTCACGACCCAGGAGCCCGCTCGGTCACACGGCGGGCACGGCGGAGAAGAAGCACACGGCGCCACGGCGGAAGAAATCGGAGTTCGGAGCCGCCTGCGGTGGGCCCGGTGCGAGCCTCAAGCTCCGGGTTTGTGGATCCCTTCTGCGTTGTCTGCGTGTTCTGCGGATCCGCCGCCTGCGCTCTTCCGACATGGCACTAGCTGAGGGTGTGCGGCGGACGATCGTCCCTCTTTCCCTGCCGTGGTCGCCGTGTTCCGCCGTGGCGCCGTGTGAACTCTTGCGCTGTGCCCGCCCTCTTCCGCCGCGTCCGTCGTGTGACCGGGGGAGATAATTCCTAAAGGTCTCAAAAATGCCGCCGATCATTGCGAGTTGATAATTTCCGTATTTTCTGGGATGGCCATTGCTTTTTCCGGCCCGGCAAACCGGACCTTATCGCTGTTCAACGATTTTTGCAGATGAATTTGCCAGGCGTCGTTTCGCTCCAGTTCAGCCGTTTCCGAACGCGTCCACCGTTCGCGATCGGAGTGATCCTTTTCGCCTGCCTCCTGTGGATCACCTCATCCGCGCACGCTGGCTCCACGTGCACCTCGACAATTTCCTCCAACTTTAATGGTACGGCGATTTCGGGGGGCAACTATATCTGGTTCAACGCTCATTTCACTGCGAACGGGATATCTACAACCACTGCCACGACGATCTATCTGACCAATTCGACGATTTCGTTCACGGCAGATCAGGCCTACAGCGTGTGCGTCCCCAACGCCCAGATCACCTTTAGTCCGAGCGCCACCTGTACCTCCACCACGTACGACGCGGCCAGCGGCACCTGGATCACCACGACGCCGGTCAGCGGAGAGGATGAGGTATTCCTTTCCGGCGTGGCCTTCGCGGTACCGGCAAGCTTTTCCAAGGTCAGCGGCAAGGTTACCAACCCGGTGACCTGGACAGGCACCTTCAGCAGCAGCGCCAGCGGCGTCTCCATCCACGGGTGGCAATGGGGCGCAGCGGTCTACACGGCCTTCCCGACCAACTACAACGCCGCTAACATCAAGCCGGGCCACCAGTCCGCCTGTGGTTACTCCGGCAATTCGGACCATGCGGGCACCCCGGAGAGTGAGAAATCGTATCTTGTGGCCGGGGCGGGCGGCGGCGGCGGTTCCAACTATACGGGCGGGTGGAGCGGTACGGCAACGAGCTTTACGACCTGTACATCGGTCGAGCCGGCCGTGACGATCGCCGCGGCGACCTCCACCATCCTTGAAACGGCCGGCAGCACCCCCGCCTTCACCCTCACGCGCAACCAGTCCGGCACGGCCCAGACGGTCTACGTGCAGGTGACCACCGGCAGCGGCAACGCCATGCTGGGCACCGACTACACCGTCAACAGCCCGGCCACGGCCAGCGGCAATGTGATCTCGGTGCCCTTTGGGGCGAGCGACACCTCCAAGACGATCTCCATCACGCCGACCGACAGCGCGATGAGCGCCAACGAGTCGATCACCTGGCAGGTGTTGTC
>JAFAUY010000309.1 GCA_019243005.1 Verrucomicrobiota bacterium
CCGCCAGGGCGAAACCGGTGCAGGCGGCAGTTGTACCTTGATTTTTGATCCGGTTCTTCCAACGCTCGTCCGTATACGGCTTCTCGTTCCAGGTAGGAGACAGCAGGCGTAAAGTCGGGTTATAGGCGCGGTCCCGAAGATCCGGTAAATCCGGTAGAACGTTGCGAATCTTGTCGTCCATAAAAGTTTCTTACCGTTGCTGACTTGATTAACCCTGGAAAAATTCGCGGCAGCGCTCTTGTACCAGCAAGGGTAAAATTCCGGTGTTCCGGAAACGATTTTCTTACCCTCACCCGATCAGGCCATATGCTATATTCGGGCTATCGGTGGGCCGATCCCTTGCGCCGGCCACGTGCGCGTTCCAGTTCGGTGGCGGCTGGTCCCGTCAAGGGGCGCGTTGCCCCTGAAGTTCAGGACGCGCCGGCAGCACGTACGGTTTGGCGGCCGACGGAACGGTTTCTTTCAGCACTCTGCGGCCCCCGGGCACGGTCGCCGGCGTCGTCGCGAGCGGGCGGTGCAGGCGGAGCGTGCGCATCGTGTGCGCGACGGTGCGCTCAACGATCAGGCCGCCGAAAGAGTGACCCATCAGGACCGTAGGATCAGTGTACGACCCGAATTCGCCGAACTCCAGGACCGCGAGTTTATGACCGGCGTTATTGTGAAGGATGCTCTTCGAACCGGGGCCTCCATAGCGGGCAGGAGGACGGGTCGCACAACCGGAGAGCGCCAGGGCAACCATCACCGCTGCGATCGTGAAGACGCTACCGCTGGCGAACCGCATCCGGGTTACCCATTGCGTGATCGGTGTGCTCATGGGCGGGTTTATCAGCTTTTTCGGGTAGCGGGATGTTATCGAATCACCAGGAACGGGGAATACGCAGAATTGCGCATTGACAGGTTGCCCGGCGATGGGCAGGGACGGTCCGAGTGCGAGTTGGAACCGTGACCCGGCCGCATTGCGTCCGAGTTAAGGCGTTGCGTATGCGTGGATCGTTCGTGCTGAGGGATCAGAAAATCTTTTGCCCGCGATCGAATCCGGGCTATACCGTTTGCCAAAAATACGTTCCGGAATAAGGGAAATCTCTTCCCGGGCGAGCGCCGATGATACCGGAAGGTAGTTTTTCGGCAATCTGGCGCACGGTATTGCCGGTTCAGCCGTCATGAGTTGGTTCAGCTTCAGCTGGCAGAATTTTTGGTTCTCGTTTCTTGCCCTGGCATTTGAAGGCCTGCCATTTTTGATGGCCGGCTCACTGATCTCCGGTGTGGTTGCCGTGTTCGTGCCTTCGAGCCGAATCAACCGGCTCCTGCCGCGCAACCCGTTCCTGGCGACCCTGGCGAGCGGATTTCTCGGGGTCCTTCTTCCGGTGTGCGACTGCGGCGTGGTGCCGATCGTGCGCCGCCTTTTGAATAAGGGAATGCCGGTGTCGTGCGGCGTTACATTCATGCTGGCATCGCCGATCGTGAACCCGATCGTGGCGTTCAGCACTTTCGCCGCATTCCGCGGCCAGGCGCCCGGCCTCAACACGTTGATCAGGCTCGCTTCGGGTTACGCCATCGCGGTCCTGGCCGGTCTGGCGTCATCGAAGCTCCATCCCGACGCCATCCTCAAAACGGAGGTTTTTCGTCCGAACCGGCGCCGGCGCGCGGGGCTGAGCGTCGCGCCGATGCCTGAGGAAGCGCCCGAGGACGACGTCACTACCTGCGGCGCGAAAATCGTCGCGGCGGTACGGCTGGCGTCCGATGATTTCATCGATACCGCGATCTACTTTATGCTCGGTGCCGCGGTTGCCGCCGTCTTCAACACGGCCGTGAACCAAGCGGTCATCCTGCCCCTGGCGCGGCACGCGCTCCTCGCCACCGGTGCCATGACGGGGCTCTCGGCCCTGATGACCCTCTGCAGCACGTCCGACGCTTTCATCGCGGCGACGTTCGTCAGCTTCCCCATCTTCGCCCGCATGGGCTTCCTGATTTTCGGCCCGATGTTCGATTTTAAACTGGTATTTCTTTACCAACTGCTGTTCCGGAAGCGGTTTATCGCGGTGCTGGGCGGTGGACTTTTCGTGCTCGTCGCCCTACTATGCTCCCAGGTTTTACCGCTGATCTATGCGAGCCGAGGTCTCTAAGTATCTGAACGGGATCACCCTTATCGGGGTGGGGGGCGTGCTTCTTGCCTTCTGGCTTAACCACCGCATCGACCAATACCTTCACCCGCAGTTCCGGCCCGGGGTTTTGGCCGGAGGCGTTTTGCTCGTTGTCGCCGGTACCGTCTACTGCCTTACGAAGGGCGCACGGCGTTGTTGCATCGCCGGTGAATGCGTTCACGAGACCAGCCAAAGCCCGGCGCGCAGCTTCGCGGCGGGCGCCGTGCTGCTGGCGCCCCTTGTGACGGGTAGCCTGGTGTCGACGGACGCTTTTGACCAGAACGCTGTGCTGAACCGCAGCGTGGTGCAGGATGCCTCAGTGCTCGTGGCCCGATCCGCGTCTGCCTACCAGGGTGCCGCCACTCCCGCTGCTCCCCAGATCCCCGGGGCGATGCTGGGTGGGGATATCGACGAAACGGCGTCCAGGGACACCCCGGCTGCAACCGCCGCTGCTCCGGGTACCGGTGTTCCGGCCGCCGCCGACCCTAACGCTCCCGGGCAGGGAGATACGGCGGACAGTGAAAATTATCTGCCGCGGACTGCCGACGGGAATGTGGCGTTGGAGGTCACCGATCTGCTCTATGGCGAAGTTGAGCCCAGCCTGCGCAAGGTCTTCGCGGGAAAGACGGTCGAAGTGGTGGGCCAGTACCTCCCGAGCAAACAAGGCCGTCATTTTAGACTTGTTCGTATGCTCATTGTTTGCTGCGCAGCCGATGCCCGTCCGATGATGGTTAACGTGGAGGCAGATCGTCCCGTCCAGCAAGCCGATATGGCGTGGGTCAAAGTTGTCGGCAAACCGCTTTACCAGAAAATTGACGGGAAAACTCGCGTTACGCTCCGGGCGGACGCCGTTATGCCGACCGACCCTCCGGCGGATGCGATGTTGTACTGAACTTGACGCCGCCGGGATGAGGGGTGCTGCCAGCGTTTCAACGATCAACCTGCAAGGTGGTCATCGCAGGGCGGGCGCTCTCGTATTCGGTGAAGGCACCTGGATCGCCCGGGACGGCTCCCGGTTGGTGTACAAGTTCTGGCGGGACGTGCGCGCCCCCAAACGCGCGACGATTCTTTTGGTGCACGGCTTGAACGGCGCCGTGGACGACCTCGAACCGATGGTGGAAGCATTGGCGCCGGCCGGTTACGAGTTTTTCGCTTGCGGACTTCGCGGCCAAGGCGCAGATCCGAACCGGCCCAGGCGCGGCGACCTGCGGGACTGGCGCCGGCTACGCGACGATCTTATTGATTTCCGGCGTTATGTCCGGCACGAGGCGGCAGATGATCGTCCGGTTTTCGCATTTGGCGAAAGCATGGGTGCGCTGGTTACCTTGCAGGCCGCCCCCGACGCGGATCTCGCCGGAGCCATCCTGTCGTCGCCGGTCGTTAAATTCCGCCAGGACACACCGGTACCGTGGTGGCAGGAGGCCCTGGCCAAAATGCTTTTCCGGTGCGCACCCTGGTACCGGCTGGATCTGCAGGCGTTGGCCCGGAAGGATGTGCCTGCGCCGGTGATCACGAGGGATCAGGTCTATCTGGAACGGATCCGGAATGCCCCGTGCCGGATTCCGCGATTTACGGTCGGGTTCTACCGCGAACTCATCCGCCTGGTGCTGGCCACGCCCGGTGGAGCGAGCCGGTTGCGCCTGCCGGTCCTGGTGCTTGCGGCCGGCCAGGATGTGTTTGTCCGTGCGGAAGATGTTGCCAGCTTCTTCGATACCCTGCCTGCGCCGGACAAGACGCTTCGTATCTACCCTTCAAGCTATCATCTGCTGGTTCGCGACTTCGAAGCCGCCCAGGTGATCCGCGACGTGCACGCCTGGCTCGACGAGCGCACGAGCGCTGCATAGTCTCCGCTATGATCGTTATCGTTGGCGCGGGTTTGAGCGGCTTGGTTTGTGCCCTGGAATTGGCCAGAGCCGGGGCTCCGTTTGTCCTCATGGAAAAGAACGCCCGGGTCGGCGGCCGGCTCGGTTCGATTTATGAAGACGGTTACACGTTTGACCTCGGGTTCCAGGTTTTGCTGGACAATTACCCGGCGGTACGCGCCTACCTCGACATCGACGCCCTCAGCCCCCGGTACTTTGAGCCCGGCGCGCTGATGTGGGACGCCGGCCGGACGTTCACGTTCCGGCGGCCCAAAATGTGGACGGATTTCAGATCGGCGCTGCAGACCGCAGTCGACCCGGGTGTCAGCTGGGGGGACAAGCTCCGGCTTGGGATGATTGCCGCCGGGCTGCTCGCGCGGAACGATGAGGGCATCCTGGATGAAGCGGATGCGGTGTCGACCAAAACGTATCTCGAGGGTTTCAGTGACGCAGCCCTCGAACGCTTTTTCCGGCCGTTTTTCGGTGGGGTTTTGTTGGATAACGAGCTGGAAACCTCAGCCACGCTCTTTCGTTATTACTTTAAAAAGTTTCTGACCGGCCGAACGCTGGTTCCCCGGTTTGGATTGCAAGCCATTCCCGACCAGCTCGTCGGGCATCTGCCTGGCGGTGCGTTGCGCCTCGAGTCGGAAGTTACCGCAGTGGCGTTTGAGGGCGGTAAGGCCACTGCGGTGCGCCTGGCTTCCGGTGAAGAGATAAAACTGGACCATTTGGTCCTCGCCTGCCCGGAACCGGTTACGGCAAAGTTGATCGGCGCTCGGGTACGCGAAGCGCATCCGGCCGCCGTCATCTACTTCCGGGCGGAGCAATCCATTTATCCCGAAAAACTCCTGGTCCTGCAGGCGGGCCACCGCAAACTGGTGCGAAACCTTGTCCAGATCACCAATATTTCCCCCGATTACGCCCCGCCCGGCGCTCACCTGATCAGCGCGACGGTGCTGCGAGCGCGTGTGCCTCCGTCCGACGTGGCGGCTGCGGAACAAGAGATCAACCACATCTTCAAGCTGAAACCGGGAACCTTAAGCCACGTTCGTACCGTCGAGATTCCCTACGCAGTTCCGGCGCAGGCACCGGGAAACGTTTTCACGCAAAAGTTCGCCAAACCTTTCCCGAACGTCTGGCGCTGCGGCGATCAGGTCTCTCACGCCAGCTTCCAGGGCGCGATGGAAAGCGGGGCGGTGACGGCCGGAACGATTCTGCACGACGCGTAGACAGACGGTTTTGGAGAAATTCGGATTGGCCATGGTGCCGGCGCACACCGAATTCGCCGTGACGATGTTCCAGAAGCATTTCTTTTCCGGCTCGCGCAGAACCCAATCCTGGCTGTACAAGGGTGAGAAAAACCTTCCCCCCAACGAAAACCTACACTGAAAAATTGCACCGGAACCCGCTGAGCCCATGAAACCCATCCGCGGCGTGTATAACCCTGCCGCGCTGTCGCAGGTTAAGGCACTGGTGTTTGACACCTTCGGCACCGTCGTTGACTGGCGCTCCAGCCTCATTGCCGAGCTTAACGCCTTCGGCCGGCGCCGCGGCCTCTCGGCCGATTGGCCGCTTTTGGTCGATGAGTGGCGAGCGGCGTACCGCCCTTCGATGGATCGAGTCCGCAGAGGCGAGCAGCCCTGGACGATCTTGGACGCGCTGCACCGCCAAAGTTTGGAACGCCTGGTGGCGAGCTTCCGGATCGAGGGTCTCAGCGCCGCCGACCTTGACGAGTTGACCGGTGCCTGGCACCGGTTGCACCCTTGGCCCGATGTGCCGGAAGGCATGCGGCGTTTAGCCACGCGCTACTTTCTCGGTCCTTTATCCAATGCCAACGTCTCGCTGCTGGTGCGGTTGCGCAAGTTCGGCGGCCTGCCCTGGGACGTCATTTTGGGCGCCGACCTGTGGCAGCGCTACAAGCCCGACCCGGAAACTTACCAGGGCGCCTGCCGGTTGCTCGGCCTGCGCCCCGCCGAAGTTATGCTGGTGGCCGCCCATAACGACGACTTGCGGGCGGCCCGTGCCCAGGGCCTCTGCACAGGCTTCATCCCAAGGTCGGCTGAGTACGGGCCGCGGCAGACCAGGGACTTTGAAGCTGAGGAACCTTGGACGGTCGTGGCGTCAGACCTTCAGGACTTGGCGTCCCTGCTGTCCGTCTAAGTGACGGCTGGGCTCATCGGGAGCGTGCCGTGCTCGTGCGTGTTAACGCGGATCCGCAGCCGCCGATGCGCCGCAAGGGGGAAACAAAGGAGCCCGGTGTCACCCAACCTTCCTGCCCGGGCGATCAACGCGCGGTCAGGGTGCCATCCGGAGCAACCAGTACGCTGAAGTTGTGGGTTGGCCTTGCTCCGGTCGAGAAATCAACCGTTTGTAAGTACACGCGGTGGCCGACGATCTTTTCGATGCGCAAAAACTCCCGTGCGTTCGCCGCCCAGCGCCGCGGAAGAAGCTTCGCGGCACGGGCGTTCACGTTATTGACAAAGACGAGCGTGCCCGAAGGGTTGAGCAGAAAGAGCTTTACAAAGCAGGCTTTGGTTACCGGCTCGTAACTCACTCCGAACACGGTGTTCTCGCGGTTGGCGAACCCGCTTTGATCGGTGGGGTCGGAACTGGGGCCAAGAAAACCTTTTTCCGAAGCGAAGACGTACTCGTTGGCGAGTTCGTCTCCATTATCCCCTGATGCCTGCAGACGGATGCTCACGACCGGTTTACCGTCTGAGTTCCGGCCGGTCTGGAAGATTTTGGAAGGGGCGGTGGCGGCTTGCGCTTGGAGTAAGCTGCACCAAGACCCAAGGACGAGAAAGAAGATGAAGCAGGCGCGCATGGTGGAGGTGAGTTTACCCGATGGGTAGACGGCGGGTATGACCCAAAAGGGGGGGTCGCAGAGCACGCCGGCTACTGCGCCGGCGCACCGTCCCTGCGCTCGCCGCGCTTGGCGCTCGCGCCGGCCAAAAGCCCTTACGCCGTGGCGGACGCGCGCCCGCTTGCACCACCGCCCGTTGCCGTGTGTGGCCGGTTGTAACCCCGGCGCCATCCTCGCCACTGAATTCAGACGGAGCCTGGCGGAACGCTAAATGCTGTGCTCGTAAGCCGGAGTCCAGGCACTACATGAGTCATCAGAACGCAGCACCGTTATCAGCACGGCTGGTCAAGAAAAACCAAGCCACGGGTAACGAGGAAACGATTGAAGCTCTCCGCCGGGCAGAGCAAAAATACCGAAGCATCTTTGAGAACGCTTCGGAAGGGATATTCCAAACCACGCCCGACGGCCGTTACCTCAGCGCCAACCCCGCTCTGGCTCGGATGTACGGCTATGACTCGCCGGCAGAACTGCTCTCGGCTTTAACGGATATCGGCCACCAACTTTACGTTAAACCGGGCCGTCGCGCAGAGTTTACCCTGGCGATGCGTCAAGAGGGACAACTCGTGGAGTTTGAGTCGCAGGTCTATCGCCGCGACGGCAGTACCCTCTGGATTTCTGAAAATGCCCACGCGGTCTGTGATGAAGTCTCCGGCGAACTGCTTTATTACGAGGGCATGGTGCTGGACATCACGCGCCGTAAACGTGCCGAGGAAGCGCGTGAGAAAGCGGAAGCTCGAAAAGCGGCGCAATACGGGGTCACGCGCGCGTTGGCGGAGTCAACCCACCTGGCTGAGGCGGCCGGGAAGATTTTGCAAGCCGTGTGTCAAAGCGTGGGATGGGAGTTCGGCCGGATTTGGCGCGTGGATAAAGACATGCTGCGCCAGGTAGATCGGTGGTACCTCCCGGAGGTCGAGCTTGGTCAGTTCGCTGAAACGATCGGTGAATCAACGCCTGCGGCCGTTGCCGGCCTGCCGGGGCGAGTCCGGGCAACGGGCCGGGCTGAATGGCTGAAGGATGCTGCCGGCAGCCACGACTCGGGCAGGGCTGACCAGGCCGAAGCGGCGGGCCTGCACGCTTGCTTCGCGGTTCCGCTCTTACTCGGAAGCGAAGTCATTGGGGTAATGGAATTTTTCAGCCGGCGGGTGCGGGAAGCCGATGATGACTTGCTGTCGATCATGAACGCAATGGGCACGCAGATCGCCCAGTTTATGGAACGCGAACGGATCGCCGGCCAACTGGCGCGCTCCGTCGAGGAACTGGCCGCAAAGAACTCACAGCTGGAAGCCGATTTGGAGATGGCGCGCGACCTTCAGCAGGTGTTCTTCACGCAGAGGTACCCAAGCTTTCCCCGGTCTTCGCCGCCGGAGCAAAGCTGGCTCGAATTCTGCCATCGCTACCAGCCGGCCGAGCGGGTCGGTGGGGATTTCTTTTGCGTCCTGCCGCTCTCGGAGACGGCGGCCGGCGTCCTGATCTGCGACGTGCTCGGCCACGGCGTGCGTGCCGCGCTCGTAACGGCGATTGTGCGCGGGCTGGTCGAAGAGCTCACACCCCTTGCCGCGGACCCGGGTCGCTTTCTGACCGAGATCAATGGGAGCTTGGTGGCGATCCTTCAGCAGACCGAAACGCCCATGCTCGTAACGGCGTTTTACCTCGTCATCGACATCCTCGATGGCCGCATGCGCTACGCCAATGCCGGACATCCACACCCCCTTCACGTGCGGCGCAGCACGCGCGTCGTCGAGCCTTTGCGCCTTGAGGGACGACCGGGTCCGGTGCTTGGGGTGTTCGCGCAAGCGATCTATCAAAATGGCTGCCGCGTGGCTTCTCCGGACGATCTCGTGGCCCTCTTTACCGACGGCCTGTTTGAGGTCGAGATGGAAAACCACGAATACTTCGGCGAAGAACGCCTGCTGGCTGAAGTGCGCAAGCGTATGCAACTCCCGGCGGGGCGCCTTTTCGACGACGTCATGGCCGAGATTCAAGCCAGTTGCCCGTCCGGGCACTTCTCCGACGATGTTTGTTTACTGGGAGTTGAACTGAGGCAAACCGGCTCCCCTTCGCGGGTGCCTCCGCCGATTGGCGCTCCCTGACCTCCCACGCCTTGCGGCTCTCCGCCTCAGCCGCGCTCAAATGGGCTCGCCGCACGCTCGCCGATGCGCCATTCCTATTGCACCTTGTCGCTACGCCCCTCTCCGTTGTCCTTGGGCGTGGTTCCATTTAATAAGCGGGTTTTGCCTTATCCTGTACCCGAAAAAATCCGGGAGTCCCTTGTTCGTGATATCGACCAGGTCTTGCAGTAACTCGTTTCCGAGGACGCCAGCGAAAGCGGACAAGCCGGAGAAATTTGTTTTGAGGGTCGCCGCTAACCCGGCAACCTCTCAAAAAGGGGTACCAGCCGCATTTCGGGACAAAGCACCAGACCCTTATCGGTAAGCCTGATTTCCGGAATGACGGACAACGGCAGGAGATTGAACCCCATGTAAGGCAGGCGGCAGCCCAGCGCCAGCCATACTTCCTTCAGCCGGACGGCCTCCGCCGCCACGGCCGAGCCGCGAAGGTCGGACAGCAAACCGGCAACCGGCAACTCAACCGCCGCCAGCACCTCGCCCCGCCGCACGGCGCAGACGCCGCCCTGCGCCTTTTCCACGTAACCGAGCGCCGCCCGCATGTCAGATTCATTGGTGCCGGCCACCACGACGTTGTGCGCGTCGTGTCCCACACTGCTCGCCACCGCTCCGTTTTTCAGGCCGAATCCTTTGAGCAGCCCGTGGCCGGCCCCGCCTCGTTTTCCATGTCGCTCGACTACAGTCAGAAAACAGAGGTCCTCGCGCTCCAGCAGGTCCGCCCAGGACTCCCCGGGAGCCAACTCGATGATTTCGTGTTTGGTAGGGATGTTGGTGCCTTCCAGGCTGATCAGGTGGGCGTGCACGCTTGTCCGCGGCAGCTCCGGCACCAGCACCGCGCCGGGATCGAGGGTAACGGTCCGGTAGGCCCGCGCAGGGTAACGGTACCGTTTCGTTAACGCCTGTTCGAGCAATGGCGTAGGTTTGCGGTTTTCGACCAACAAACGGCCGCCATACCAGGTGGCGTGCGGCTGCAAGCCATCGTCCAATAACACCAGGTCCGCCCGCCGGCCATGACCGAGTCCGCCCAACTCGCCGTCCATTCCATAACGTGTGGCCGCGTGCAAAGACCCGCAGCTCCAGGCCTGCAACCGCCCCAGCCCGGCTCGTACGGCGGAGCGAACCACCCAGTCAAGCCCGAACGCGAACAGGTCATCGGCGTCGCGATCATCCGTGCAAACGCAGACGCGTTTGAGGCTCGCCCCCAGCTCGGTGACGGCCCTGACGGCCTCCGGTAGACTGTTCCACGGCGTGGCCGGCGGCCCGCCGCGCAGAAATACCCACAACCCTGCCTCGAGCAGGTCGCACGCGATCGGGCCGTCAATCGCTTCGTGCGTGTCGGTAATACCACTGGCCGCGTACGCCGCAACAAACTGCCGTCCGTAAACATGGCCGCACACCGGCCGGTTCCGCCGCAACGCCTCCGCCAGGATCGCGTGACTGCGGGCGTCGCCTTCAACTACCTGGATAAAGTCCATCTTTTCGCCCAGCGCGACCGCTTCGGGCCAGTCGTCAAAAAGTCGGCCGATGGTCTCAGGTTTAAGATCTCCTCCGGCCGTCTCCAGCTCGGGGTTGGTCGCGGGCACCGTACTGGGAACCGTGAGAAAGACGTTCAGCGCAGCCTGGCGGGCGTCTTCCAGCATCCACTCGATCCCGGCCGAGTCGCAGACATTGCCGATCTCGTGGCTGTCGCAGAAAATGGTCGTGGTGCCGTTCAGCAACGCAGCCTCCGCATAGGCGCAGGCCGTCATCATGCTGCTCTCGATGTGAACGTGGGGATCGACCAGCCCGGGAGCAATGATCCCGCCCTGCGCATCAAATCGCGACGCGTCCGTGAAAGGGCAGCTCCCCGCCGGTTTGACCGCGGCAATCCGTCCCTGGCGCAGCCAGAGTTCACGGTTCGGCAGCAGTTTTTCGGTGTAGACGGAAAGCACCCTCGCGCCGGTGATCACCAGGTCAGGGACGTCGCGCCCCGAGGCCACTGCCGCCAGGTCCCGGGTTACTGCTGCCAATGGAGGCACATGGAATGCCGGCATATAAATATGTGCTTAACGGCGTTCATCCGTCCTCGCCGGCGACGTTCGGCCCAACCTCGAACCGAATTCCTTGAGCGAGTGGAAACATGGATGAACCGTTGATCGTGGCGGTTTGCCTGCGCATGTACGCCTTCCAGGCGTCGCTGCCGCTTTCCCGGCCGCCCCCCGTGTCCTTCTCACCGCCAAAGGCCCCGCCGATTTCCGCCCCGCTGGTCCCGAGGTTCACGTTGGCAATGCCGCAGTCGCTGCCGGTGGCCGACAGAAACCGTTCGGCCTCCTGGACGCTATCCGAGAAAATGGCCGAGCTGAGCCCTTGCGGTACGCCGTTGTGCAGCGCAATCGCCTCCTCGAGGGTGTCGTAAGGTATCGTGTAGAGAATCGGGGCAAAGGTTTCGCGTTGCACGACCGCCGAATCGCGGTCGACTTCGGCCAGACACGGCGTCACGTATAATCCCCCCGGGTAAGCGTCGCCGGCCAGCAAGTCGCCACCGTGGATGACCCGGCCCCCGTCCGTCCGGAGTTCACCCAGCGCCTTTTGCATTTGTTCTACCGCAGCACCGTCGATGAGCGGCCCCATGAGGACGTCCGGACGCAAGGGGTTGCCGATCGGGACTTGCCGGTAGGCACGTTCGAGCGCGCGGACGAAGCTGTCCTGAATCGAACGGTGCACGATCAGCCGCCGCGTCGTCGTGCAGCGCTGGCCGGCAGTTCCGACCGCCCCGAAAAGCAGCGCCCGCAGCGCGAGTTCCCGGTTCGCGCTCGGCGTGACGATCACGGCGTTATTTCCGCCCAATTCCAGCAGCGTCCGGCCCAGCCGCCGCGCCACTGCCTCGCCCACCGCGCGCCCCATTCGGACCGAACCCGTTGCCGACACCAACGGGATTCGTGCATCCGCCGCCAACCACGCACCTGCGGTCGCGTCGCCTGACAGCAAACAAAAGATCGCCGGATCGACGTCCGCGGCGCGGCAGACTTGTTCAGCGATCCTGGTGCAGGCGATCGCCGTAAACGGCGTTTTCTCCGAAGGTTTCCAGAGGCACGCGTTCCCGCACACGGCGGCGATGGCGCTGTTCCATGACCAGACCGCCACCGGAAAATTGAATGCCGAAATGATGCCGGTGAGGCCGAGGGGGTGCCATTGTTCAAACATCCGGTGTGCCGGCCGTTCCGATGGCATCGTCAACCCGTAAAGCTGGCGGGACAAGCCGTTGGCGAAGTCGCAAACGTCAATCATTTCCTGCACCTCGCCTTCGCCCTCGGCCAGGATTTTCCCGGTCTCGAGCGTCACCAGACGCCCGAGCGGCTCTTTCAGCGCGCGCAGGCGTTCACCCAGGCGACGCACAAGTTCGCCGCGCTTCGGCGCCGGCGTCGTGCGCCACCGCGCGAACGCGTGCTGTGCGGCGGCCACCGTGGCCTCGTAGTCCGCGGGAGTCGCCTGGCGCACCCGCCCGAGCCAACTCCCGTCAATCGGACAAAATTTGTCGCGGCACGTCCCGTGGCCGAACCAATACCCGGCGAAGACCCCGTCTTCGGTTTCCCGCAGATTCAGCCGCGCGAAAGTGTCGCGCTTGACGGCCTCAACAAGGGATTGGGCGCTCATCGACAAGTCAGTGTGCAGGTCGCAAAGCGCGCGGATCCGTCGCGGCGATGATCGCGCTGACCGACTTTTGATTGAACCCTTTGAAGCCGCCGCGGCGCTGCAGGTTCTCCAGGTGACTGCCTACCGCGCCTTCTGTGAGGAAACTCTCAGCCTGTGCCGGCGTGATGAGGCCGCGTTCGAGCAACCGTTGCACCCGCACGGGCTTAACCTTCCAGGTTTCACCTTCGGTGAACGCCTGTTTGAGGAATTCGAAATTGGAAAATGCTTTCATCGTGGCGATGCCCGATTGCGCCAATTGTTCCCGCAAACGCGAAAAATCAAACCGCGCCTCGAGGTGATGCATCCCGGCTTGCAGGAAGCTGTCGCCGTGCAGGCCGCACCAGAGCCCGACCGTCCGCAGCTGCGGCGCCTCGGGCAACGCCTCGGTGGAAAAGTCGAGCCGGGTTTCGTCCGGCAGCAGGTCGACATCGGCAAACACGGTAATGCCGGTGGCCGCGTGCTCGGAGATCTGGGCGCCCCAACCCGCTTCGGCTCCGGCGTAGTAACGCTCCCGTTTGCGGAAGCCGAAGTTAAGGAGAAACCGCATCAGGTCGCTGAAAAAGCGGCGTGAACACCGGAACGTATGGTGGTCGTGGTTACCCCAGCCTAAGCCGAGCAGATCCTGGCGGCGTTTCTGAACCCGCGCGGCAGTATTTTTGAGCTCCCAGAAGGCCCGTTCTTCGGCAAAAAAGAGCTCGCACGCTACGTCCGGTCCGACCCTTGCAATGGCACGTCGCTGCACGGCAAACGCATGGGCCACCCCTTCGGCATCGTCGGCAAAATCGCGTTTGCGTGTGCGCCAACGTTCTCGAACTTCGTGAACTGCAGCCGCAAACTCCGGTTCGGCGTCCTCGATCTTAAAACCGTGGTAAGCGAGTCGCTCGACGGCGCACAGGCACGTTCCACCCCCTTCAGAGACCTGCGCCTCCCGCAGCCGGGAACCGAACCGGCCTTGGATTTCGCTCGAGAGATCATGCCCCGCGACGAAGTCCGCCACCGATTCGGGTTTGATGGCCACCTTCTCCGGAACCCCGCCGTGGCTGCCGCCCGGCCGGATCACGACGCGCGGCATCATGGCGTCGGGGTGGTGAAAAACCTCCCAACCGGCGGGCGCCTCCGCCTCCTGACGCACCAGGCCCGCATCCCGCAACTCCGCCGCGTGCGTGGGTTCAAGCGTCAGGTGGTCAACCCATTCGTAAAAATCCGTGCCGGTCTCATCTCGCATCCGGCTCGCCAGATCGCGGGCGAACGGATTTCGTTTCCGAAACGCTTCCAGGTAGGCGCGAAGCGCTTCTTCAGCTTCGTAAGCCAAGGGCCAATCAAAAGCGTTGGCGACCGGTTCCATGCACGTGCGCTTCCCTTCTTCCCTTCAATACAAATTTCGGCGGTAGCGGCGCCCCGGCGCCGTCCGCTCAGAAAACCGCGCTAGCAATATACCACCCCAATACCGTTTAAAGCGATCGAAATCGTCGAAACTCAAACGGTCCTGTCACTCACTCTTTTCCGCCAGGTCGAAGCGGGAACTTCTCCGGAGGGGCTTTGAGCTCTTGGAGACAGACGATATCGGG
>JAFAUY010000375.1 GCA_019243005.1 Verrucomicrobiota bacterium
GTTCTCCTGGCCCTTCGGGCCGTAAAACCGTCTCCGGGCCACCGGCGCGTCTGACTCGGACCACGCGTTGAAGGGCCGCGCCAACCTCGACGATCCCTCAGAGCCGAGCACCGGCCTGCAAGCGGCCAGGCTCAACGAACCCGAAAAAGGGTGTAACAGGTAGGTAACCGCGACGCCATAACAGGCGAGTTCGACCAGTTGATTGGTCGCGCCGAGGCAATCGCCGGTGATTCCGCCGATTTTGTTCCAGAACCACCGTCCGGCGCAGACCGCCACCAGCGTGGCGGCGATCAGGCACGACGGACCGCACGGTCCTGGCAACACGAACCCAACCGCTGCCGGCAGCAGCAGGGCAAACGCCATTTGCCGGGATGTGAGCCGCTCGGTGAAGCGCCTGGATTTCGACTCCGCGCCGCTGACGTACGGCAGGGTCTGGAGCAGCAGCACCGTCGCGCCCCTTCCGAGGGCGTGCGCCGAGGCCAGGATGCACAGGAACAATGCCCCGCCCGCGTGGCGTAACAGTTCCTGGAGCAGCAGAAACCTGGCCGTGAGCGTGAACCAGAGCGACACGGCGCCGTACGCGCCGATCCGGCTGTCTTTCATGATCTCGAGGCGGCGCGCCGGCGTTTGGCCGCCGAATAATCCGTCTGCCGCGTCGGCCAGACCGTCCTCGTGGAAACCGCCCGTGATGACCACGGTCGACAGCATGCAAACCAACACGGCCAGCGGAACCGGAAGGATGAAGGTTGCGGCCCATCCGGCCACTCCGCCCACGATCCCCACCAGCAGACCGACCAGCGGGAAATAAACGACGGAGTGAGCCGGGGTTTCGTCAGGGTCATGCCGGTAAAAACGTCCGACCGGTGCCCGGGTGAGCAGCATCACGGCACCGAGGAAATGGTTGAGCGGCGCGTTCATTCACTCACTTTCTCACTTTCTCACTTTCTCACTATCTCCGCAGGACCGGAGACACCCGCCGATTCAAATGTCGCCATCTCGCACATGACCTTCGCCGCGGCATCGATGATGTGCATGGCCAGCGCCGCGCCGGTGCCTTCACCCAGCCGCATGCCGAGGTCGATGAGGGGATCTGCGCCAAGTGCGGCGAGCACCGCACCGTGTGCGCGTTCATCGGAGCGATGCGCAAAAAAGCAAAACTCGCGGCAGGCCGGCTCCATCGAAAAAGCGACGGCCGCTGCCGCCGTCGCGATAAAACCGTCGATCACCGTGGGCAACCGGTGCGCGGCCGCTTCGAGGATCGTTCCGGCCATCGCGGCGATTTCGTAACCACCCACCGCTTCCAGCCAACCGCGGGGAGAGACCGCACCGGCGGCATGCTTCCGCAGCGCACCGGCAACCACTCGGGCTTTGCGGTCGACTCCAGCTTCCGAAACGCCCGTTCCCCGGCCCACGACGTCCCGAGCGTCCAGTCCCAGCAGCGCGGCGAACAGGGCCGAAGCGGCGGTGGTATTGCCGATCCCCATGTCGCCGATGCCGAGCAGGTGAATCCCGTTTGCCGCCGCCAGCCGCCCTTGCTCGCGTCCTGCCTGCAGCGCAGCGTCGCATTCGGCCGGAGTCATCGCCCGATCCTCCAGGAAATTGCGGGTGCCGCGCCGGGTCTTCCGGACAAAAAAATCGGGCCGCGCGAGCACCGGTTCAGGCCAATCCGCGTCGACGCCCGCATCCACCACGTGCACCGCGATGCCGCCGTGACGCGCCAAAACGTTGATGGCCGCTCCGCCGTCCAGAAAATTCAGCACCATCTGCCAGGTCACCTCCGGCGGGTAGGCGCTCACACCGGTCACGGCGATCCCGTGGCTCCCGGCAAACACGCAGATGCGTTTGCGTCGCACCTGCGGCATCAGGTTTTGTTGAATCCAGGCCAGCCGTACGGCGACGGTTTCCAGTTTCCCGAGCGACCCGGGCGGTTTGGTTTTCGCATCGATCCGGTGTCGGGCCGCCTCAAAAAACCGGTCCCTCTCCGGCGGGGGCGCGGAAACCTCGGGCTGGAGTGAAAAGCTTGCGGTGTTCATTTCTGATCTCTGGGTGTGCGGCCGAGAGACCAGCGGAAAACGCAGGTAGCGCGCGGTTTCCTTAGAAGGGGTGTGGATGTCCAGGCTCACGAAGTTCACCGCCCTGGCGTTCCACACACCTTCTTACCGATCCCCCATTCTCCTTTTTTGCGAAGAAGCTTTGTCGCGCCGCCGTTTTAACGGCGACACGAATGAGAGCGGGATGAGCAAGTGTTCTGGCTCCTGGTTTTCGGCGTTGCCCGGACCAACGATGTCAGGTCATCGGGACGCCGGCCTCATCCTCGCCTTCACCCGCCGCTAACGGCAGACTGGCCTTGAGGAATTGTACCCAGTTACAGCAGCGCAACTGCTCCCGGTTTACACGGGATTCCTTGCGTCATTCCACTGAGGTTCCAGTTCGCAAAGAACTGGCCGGAACCTAAGAAAATGCCACAAATGTCACAAGCGGAAAAATGCCACAAATGAAGAAGCATCATTTGTGGCATTCGTGGCATTTTTCCGCTTGTGGCATTTTAAGGCATGCCTTCTCCGACCAAGATCAAAGCACGGGCCAGCGCGATCCTGCAGAAACTGCGGGCGACCTATCCCGACGCCCACTGTGAGTTGAACTTTTCCAATCCGCTGGAACTCCTCGTCGCCACGATCCTGTCGGCCCAATGCACGGATAAGCGGGTAAACCTGGTGACGGCACGCCTGTTTGAGAAATACCGGTCGGCTCAGGACTACGCTTCCGTTCCACAGGCAGAGTTGGAACAGGAAATCAAATCGACCGGCTTTTTCCGGGCAAAGGCGAGGAATATCCGGTTGATGGCGCAGGATCTCGTCGCCAAACAAAACGGCGAAGTACCGGCAACGATCGAAGCGCTTACGAGCCTGCCGGGCGTGGGACGCAAAACCGCCAACGTCGTGCTCGGCAACGCGTTTGACGTTACGGAAGGCATCGTCGTCGACACGCATGTGACCCGGTTGGCGCGTCGCTTTCAGTTTACCAACGAGAGTGATCCGGAAAAGATCGAGCAGGACCTGTTGCGCCTGGTGCCGCGGGAGGACTGGATCATGGTAAGCCATTGGCTGATCTGGCACGGGCGACGGCGCTGTTTTGCGCGCAGCCCGGATTGTGCGGGTTGCGAACTGGCCGGTCTCTGTCCTTCGTTCTGCAAACCGGCCCTCAAAGGGCCGTCCAAACCCCCGGGAAAACCGGCCGGACCCAGGCATCAGCAGGAAAACTGCTAGCCCGGCGCCCCTTCCTGCCTATTACTGTACCGGTATGACGCAGCAGATTCTCGCCGGCAAAACCGGCCTGGTTTTTGGGGTTGCGAATAAGCGCAGCATCGCCTGGGCGATTGCCCAGGCCTGGGCGGCGGCGGGCGCCAAACTGATCTTCAACTATCAGGGTGAACGGTTAAAAGAAAACGTGCAGGAGCTGACTTCGGCATTCGGTCCCGATGTTCCCTTGTACCCTTGCGACGTCTCGAGTGACGAAGAGATCAGCCGGTTTTTCGGCCAGGTGCGCCAGGCAACCGATCGGGTTGATCTGATGCTGCACGCGGTCGCCTATGCGCCGCGGGAAGCGCTTGAGGGCGCCTTTTTGGACACCACGCGCGATGCTTTCCGCGTCGCGCACGACATCAGCGCTTACTCGTTGGTGGCGCTGGCCCGCGAAGTTGCCCCGTTAATGACCGAAGGCGGAAGCATCATCTCGATGACCTACTACGGATCTGAAAAAGTTTTTCCGCATTACAACGTCATGGGCGTGGCTAAGGCCAGCCTGGAGGCGACCACCCGCTACCTCGCCAACGATCTCGGTCCGCGCAAAATCCGCGTCAACTGCATCAGCGCCGGTCAGGTGCAAACCCTGGCCGCACGC
>JAFAUY010000088.1 GCA_019243005.1 Verrucomicrobiota bacterium
TACGCTCAGCGGCACCGTCGCCTGTCCAGTTTCTGGCCTCGACCGCTGCAATGACGGAAACACCCTCAGCAGCCCCACCGTTGCGCCCGATCCGAACAGCGCCGCACACGTGTTGGTCTCGTACGCCGAAAGTGACGGCGCTGGAGGCGAGCGCATCGTGGTCGCGGAATCAAACGATAGCGGCGTCACATTTCCGAACCACCACACCATCAGCTCCACTAACGGAGTCCGGCGCTTTATGCCCTGGTCTTGCTCAACCGGTGGCAGAGCGTGGGTCGGCTGGTACGACCGCAGCGCCGCAAAAGCCGCCGGCGCCTCGAACGATCGCACCGAATATTTCGTCGGTTCCGGCACAGGCTGGGGCGCCGGCTGGAATTACAATCTGTCGAACAATCCCGACCCCGAGTGCGCTTCCGGTTGGCCTTGTGCGCCACGCAGCAGAAACGACTCCGAATCCTGCACCGTGCAACCGGAGCTTGCCGGCGTCTGCCGCAATTCGAGCGGCGGCGGCAGCGGAACGCGCTGCGACTTCAGCTCAACCACTTGTCCAACGGGTGAAACCTGCCAGGGCGGCGGCGGCTGCCCGAAATATGGCGACTATAACGGCATCGCGTGCTCTGGCAATTGGGTGTTGGCTGCCTGGACCTCGGCGACTGCTCCGCAGGGGTTGCCCGCCGTTCGCGGCTTGAGCGTTTTTGCTTCCTCGCTCTTCGTCGGAACCCAAGGCGCAACCATCTGGAATTACACCGGGACGCCCTGCACCGGCAATAGCTGCCCGGGCTGGCAAAAACTCGACTTCAATCCTAAAACGATGAACATTGTCGCGGGCGGCGGGCAGCTTTACCAGCTCCACAACAGCGGAAAAATCTGGCGCTACACGGGCACCGGCTGCAGCCTCGATTCCTGCCCCGGCTGGCAGATGCTCGACGACAACACCGCCACAGTCGACATTGCCGCCAACGATTCCGATCTGTTTCAACTCCACAACACGGGCAAGATCTGGCGCTACACCGGCACGGCGTGCAGTGGCACGTCTTGCCCCGGCTGGCAGATGCTCGACGACAACACCGCTACGGTTGCCATCGCAGCGGGCGGCAACCAGCTCTACCAGCTTCACAACAACGGCAAGATCTGGCGCTACACCGGCACGGGGTGCAGCGGAATGGCCTGCCCGGGCTGGCAGATGCTCGATGACAATACCGCGACCATCGCCATCGCCGCCGCGGGAACCCAGCTCTACCAGCTCCACAACACCGGCAAGATCTGGCGTTACACCGGGACGGCATGCAGCGGAACGGCCTGCCCAGGCTGGCAGATGCTCGATAACAACACCGCCACCCTCGCAATTGAAGCAGGCGGCAGCCAGTTATACCAGCTCCATAACGACGGCAAAATCTGGCGCTACACCGGCACGGCGTGCAGTGGCACGGCCTGCCCCGGTTGGCAGATGCTCGATAACAACCCGAAAGCCGTCGCCATTGTCGCTGCGGGCGACCAGTTGTATCAACTTCATAACGACGGCTGGATTTGGCGCTTTCTCGGTTCGCCCTGCAACGGTACGTCCTGTCCAAGCTGGCAGCGCCTGGATGACAACGGCTTGACTGGCCGCATCAGCGCAGCAAACAATTTCTACCAATTGCACACCGATCCGCTGTATCAGTTGCACTCCGATGGCGGCCTCTGGCGCTACACCGGCACCGATTGCGACGGCGATTTCTGCCCAGGCTGGGAGAAGCTCGACAATAATTCAGCCACGGTCGGTATGACGGCAGCCGGCAGCCAGTTCTATCAGCTCCACCGCGATGGTTCCATTTGGCGGCACAACGGCACTCCGTGCAGCGGCGCCTCCTGCCCGGGTTGGTTTGAGCTGGACAACAATCGTGCCGCAACAGCGATTGCTGCCGGAGGCAATCAGTTATTTCAACTGCACAACGACGGCTCCATCTGGCGCCACAACGGGACACCGTGCAGTGGTGCGGCGTGCCCGGGTTGGATCGAGCTGGACAACAATCGCGCTGCAACCGCGATTGCCGCCGGAGGTAACCAGTTATTCCAACTGCACAACGACGGCTCCATCTGGCGGCACAACGGTACGCCCTGCAGCGGGGCTGCTTGTCCGGGCTGGGAGAAGCTCGACAACAATCCCGCCGCCAAGGCCATAGCTGCCGGGGTGAAAGAGCTTTATCAGCTGCACAACGATGGCTCCATCTGGCGCTACACCGGCACGCCCTGCAGCGGCGCCGCATGCCCGGGTTGGCAGAAGCTGGACAACAACCCCGCCGCCACCGCGATCGCGGCAGGCGGTAAGGAGGTAGTCCAGTTGCACAATGACGGATCCATCTGGCTCTACACGGGCACGCCGTGCAGCACGGCGACATCCTGTCCCGGATGGCAGAAGCTGGACAACAATTCGGCCACGAAGCAGATCGCCTCGAACGGCAGCCACATTTATCAATGGCACAGCGACGGATCCATCTGGCGTTACGTCGGCCCGCCCTGCAGCGGCACGAGCTGCCCTGGTTGGTCGCGCCTGGATGACAACGGCAGCACAACCCGGATCGCTTCCGGCGGATTCAATTAGCCGCACGCGACCGGCCCAGCTTGTACCTGCCGTTTACTGCGCCGCAGTCTTCAACTCGATCACCACGGCTTCTATCGGTTTATTGCCGAAATTTTCGTTAGAGTGCTCCGTCGGCTGGTTGAACCTGACCGTACCGGGCGGGATCGTAGCCTCCTCCGATTTGCCATCGGCGGTTGTTGTCCTACCCGGCCCGCCGGTCAAGTAAATCACCACATTAGGCGACACGTGCGAATGCATGGCGAGCTTGCCGTGCGGCGGAAGGTTGACCCGGGTGACGCGCACATATTCGTTGTCCACTTCCACTTTGCAGGCGTCCGGGTTCAACTTCACCATGTCGCCCGCTCCGGTAAGTACCGTGCCGGCGGGCTTGGTCTTCAGCTCAACCATGAAAGCATCGCTCGGAGTATCGCCAATGTTTACCGAAGCGTGGGTAACCGGTTCCGAAAACCCCGCTTGCCCCGCCGTAGTCTTCTCTTCCGACGACTTACCGCCCGGGAAGGTGTAGCGCGAAACGTCGCTCGTCAAAGCTACCGTGACGTACGCCGGATGCGAATGCATCGCCAGTTTGGACCCGGGAGGTTCCGTGAATCGAAGCACGCGCACCTGAGCATTGTCGTACTCCACCTTCACGATTCCCGCGGGTGCAATTTTGACGACGTCCTGCGCCTGTACCGCAAAGCCGCCGAGAAACGCTACGACAAGCATCGCTCGCCCCTGTGCCCGTTGTGCCGTGATGACGCGGCGTACCGCGCCATGAAAACATGTACCCTCGAATAGCTCGTACATTTGCTGCCTCCTTTGCACAATTGTGCGCGTTTTGTGGCCATATGTTGCAGCGGGCATCCAATTCTCGTACGAGCAGTACCATCGGCCGGTCGCGTCAGTGCACCGCGGAGGGGTCGCCAGTCGGCGCTGGCGCGTGATCGACGCTTGCAGGCGGTCCCAGCAAGTCGGTTAGTACCGGCTTCAGCGCATCGGCCCAGATTTGGTATGCCTTGGCGGTGGGATGGAGCTTATCCCTTGCGTTCATCATCCCCTCCAGCAGCTCTCCGCGGCTATCCGCCAGCTTATCGTTGACGCTCAAATACCGCACCTTTTTCCCATCGGCAAACTTGGACAGGTTGTCGTTGATTCGCTCGATGATCGGAATCAATTCCATGCGATCATTCCTCGGAAAAATTCCCATGAGGACAATCGTCGCTTCGGGCGCCTTCGCTTGAAGCGCGCGCACGATCGCTTCGACACCGCGCGTGACATCGTTGACCCGCGCATCTGCATCACCCGGGCCGGAACGGCCGCCTAGGTTATTTGTACCCGCCAGCAGCACGATCACCTTGGGATTTACTCCATCTAACTCGCCGTTCTCCAGGCGCCACAAAATATTCTGCGTCCGATCCGCGCCCCATCCAAAATCGGCGGCATTCCAGCCGAAGAAATTCTGCTTCCAATTCGCTAGTAACTCGGGATAATCGAGCGCTCCCCATCGGCGCGTGATGGAGTCCCCTTCGAAGTACACATCGATGCCACCCTGCTTCGCTTTGGCGAGTAGCTGTGCATGCGCCACCAGCGAGTTTGCGTCAGTCCGAAACATCGGCTCATCGGCCGGAAGCTGCCACGGAGTTGGCTGGTAATTCAGGAATTTGTCGGCCCAGGGAATAAAGTACTTCCAGTTCGGAGCATCGGTATGGCCGGCGTCGTGCTGGCGCCAGGCCAATTGCCCATCCAGAAGACCCGTGTTGACCGGCGGCATCTTCGCGGTGTGATAGTCCTCAGTCACTCCCAAATCCTTTGCGCCCAGAAGCCGGAAAACCGGGCCCGCGGCGACGGTCGCCATGAAACTGCCCTGCTGGTCCAGCCACTTGGCGTCGCCCTTCTCCGGAACTCCATAGCTGATAAACGTCAGCCGCGGCGCGCACAGCGCAATCAACTCATTCGAATCCACCGGCAAATCGCCCGGATTCTTGCTCCCCAAGGAAGCCTCGGCCGCGCCGTACTTCAGGAAGTTGCCCGCCATCCAGTGGTACCCGCCCGTGCCCGTTAGATTTTCTACGGCCTCGCCGAAATTGCGCCGGTGCGGTTTGGCGCCGCCTTCTCCCGAGGAACCCACCAGAACGACCGCAAAGCGCGGATCAAAGGCCATCGTCACCAGCGCCGCTTTGCCATATCGGGAAACACCTTCAATGCCGACGCGCCGCGCATCCACGCTCTTGTCCGTCTCCAGATAATCGAGACCGCGCGAAGCGCCCCATGCCCAAGCCCGCAAAGCGCCCCAGTCCTCGGGCTTCCGCGGCTGACCGCGATTCGTCAGGCCGATGATTCCCCGCGTTAGGCCC
>JAFAUY010000354.1 GCA_019243005.1 Verrucomicrobiota bacterium
TTCAGTTTGGTTATCCAGACCAAACCGTTGGCGACACAGCTTTTGGAGTAATCACCAGTCAACTCAATAATCCGCGCCTGGTGCAATTCGCCTTGAGACTAAGCTTCTAATTGCCGCTCACTTGAAAATAGGTACAGCCGCCCCGGATTCGGAACCATCCAAATCCGGGGCTTGCTTTTAGAGCAAATTTCAGGTTGGTGTACGGGTAAGATAGGCTGACGGAAGGAGGCTGAAGTCGTATGCCGTATTCCGACGATCTGCGACAGAAACTCGTCGAGGCTTGGCAAGCCGGTTACGGCACGCAAGCCGAATTGGCCGAGTGCTTTGGTGTGAGTCTAAGTTGGGTGGAGAAAGTACTCCGGCGCTGGCGCGTCACGGGGCAAACCGCCGCCCGCCCGTTCCGGCACGGCCCGCCGCCCTCGATCCCTTTGGCCCGCTTGGAGCGGCTCGTTCAGCAGCACCCGGCGGCGACGCTGGCCGAATTAGGCCGCCGCTTCAGGGTGAGCGCCGCCACGGTGTATCGTGCCCTCGCGCGCTTGGACCTGCCACGCAAAAAAAGGCACTGCATGCCAGTGAACGCGACACGCCTCGTGTACAACGGTTGCGTGCGCATTGGCGACAAAAGCGCCGTGATCTGGACCCGCGTCGATTGATCTTTATCGATGAGAGCGGCCTGAATCTGGCCTTGACGCGTCGCTATGCCCGCGCCCCACGCGGGGTTCGGGCGGTCGGAGCGGTGCCGCAGAACTACGGCCAGCGCCTGACGGTGTTGGCGGCCTTAGATTGCGATGGCATACGGGCTGCCCTCCTGGTGCCCGGGGCGACGGATCGAGACGTGTTTCTGAGCTTTCTTCGACAAGTGCTCGGACCGCAACTCCGACCAGGAACGACCGTCGTGATGGATAATCTCGCGGCGCACAAAAACGCAGACGTGGCCGAAGTGCTGCAAAGGGCAGGGGCGCAGTGGTGCTACTTGCCGCCCTACTCGCCTGATTACAATCCCATCGAGCAGGCTTGGAGCAAGGTCAAGACTTGGTTGCGTGGTATCGGGGCGCGCACCCGGCGAAAACTGTCTCGGTCCCTCAATGCCGCCCTGACGCAGGTAACCCCGCAAGATGCCAAGGCTTGGTTTCGACATTGCGGCTATCCCGTACACTAACCTGAAATTTGCTCTAGAGGGTGTGTAAGAAGCTGATTTAAGATAAGGTGGCATAAGCTTGGCAGAGTTCCTCCGTGTGTTGTTCTCGATTGAGGCGCACGGAGCGGCGTAGCAGCGTGCCCAGCATGGCGGCATAAATCATGGCTTCTCCGGTGCTTGGCAATTTCTCATAGTCTTTGCTGAGCCGTCGCCAGCGGCCCAGCCAGGCGAAACTCCGTTCCACCATCCAACGATGCGGCAGAACGGTAAAGGCCGGCATCGGTGGCGGCTCCTGGTCGCTGGGACAGCGCACCCAGCGGCGTGGTTTCTGCACGATTTCCTGAGAGAGATGCTGCGCGGCCATCCACTGCTGGAGGCGTTCGCCGCGATAGCCCTGATCCCTCCACACCAACTCCAGACGAGGAAAGTGCCGAAGCAAATCGGTCAGTACCGGTTCCGCTCCGTCGCGATCCGGAATGTCCGCAGCATGGACGACGGCGTTCCGCACGAAGCCTTGCGTGTCGACGACAATGTGGCGCTGGCGTCCGTTGACTTTTTTCGCGCCGTCATAGCCGCGTTCAGGCCCCCTGTTTCCGTCGTCTTCACCGATTGGCTAGCGAGGATGGCGGCACTCGGTTGCACAGGGCGTCCTAACTGCTGACGAACGCGCTCGCGCAGCACCGTTTGCCAACGTTGCCAGGAGCCGTCTTCGCGCCAATGCCGGAACCACTGATAACAAAGATTCCAATGCGGAAACTCATGCGGCACATGCCGCCAAGCCGCGCCCGTCCGCAGCACGTAGCGGATGCCGTTGAGGACTTCCCGCAGATCATTTTCACGATGACGACCACCGGGCTGTTCCGGGGGCAGAAGCGGAGCCAGTAAAGCCCATTCGGCCTCACTGAGGTCTGTGTCATAGCGACGGCGGGTTGAAGTCATAGCGACCTCCTCTCTTCCAGTTTGCCCCTACTGTTTACCCACAGACGAGCCAAAATGAAAAATCAGCTTCTTACACACCCTCTAGGTTCCCGTTGGCGCGATCCCTGCCAAGTGGGCGCAAGCGGCCAGCAACTGGTCCTGCAAAGCAGGATCCCGGGTGGCGCCAGCAGGCGGACGCTGCTCACAGTGGTAGAAGTACTGACCCGTCA
>JAFAUY010000008.1 GCA_019243005.1 Verrucomicrobiota bacterium
GCGCCGAGCAGGATAAGTTCCACGCAAGATTAGTCATCAAAGACAGGCCACTCCACCGGACCAGAAGCTCGTTTGGCCGAGTCCGCACCGCCGTTTTCGTAAACGCCCTGGCCGACGCATCCGGAGGTACGTCGCGGCCATGCGACCGGCGATCTATCGGTCCAGGAGGGCAAACGGGTGGTGCCCACCGTAGAACAGCCAGGGACCCGACCATGGACCCGAGGGGACCTCACTGAACTCGACAAACTTCCAGTCGCACACGTCCCTGTTGGCAAGCCCGAGGTAATCGCGGACCGCCGGCGAGACGTCCAGGCCCGCGCCTTGGTTCAGATTCGGCCGTGGCCGCTCAGGCCCAAAGACGTACTGCCAGTGGTCGGTTCGGAACGGCCCGCAGTCTTCCCACTGGGCGTAACAAATCCGGTTCCCGTGCCGGATGGCAAGCCAGCGGTCCTTCAAAACCGACTGGCCGTCTCGCACAAACGTTTGCCGGAACCAGGGAATGACTGAGGGGGCCTCCCGTTTGGTGTGACGCCTTTCTATGTCATTGTACGGCAGCGCGACGTAGAACGGGTTTTGGCGCGGCACAAAGTTGACCGGCATGTAACGCCGGCGCGCCCAAGGCGACGGGTTGTCGTAACCGCCGTAATTGGCGGCCCAGTGTTTATCCCAAGCGCTCTGGCGGTTCGGGACCGGGTTACGCGCCGTCGGGAATTCGCCGACCCAGAAGATCGTCGTCACAATGCCTACCTTCCACGGGTAGCGGCCGCGCCTGCCCCTCAGCAGCTCCAGTCCGCCGGGGTGGATGTCTCTCGTGACGGCCACCGACGCCGTATGCAAATCCAACGCGCCCTGGCGAGTATTTCTCGGAAAAAGCGCCGGCGCCGTCTGTAAGTTAAAGCCGGCCGGGCGGGAGTTTGTCGAGACGGGTATCGGCGCGCTGGGCGTTGAAGGGGTGACCCGGTCGGGTGCACGAAGGGCACTCCGGCCCGGGAGGGAGCGGCCCGCCGGGTAACGGGGCCGAGAATTGCCGGTTATGGATACCGGCTTGGCCGGCGACGGGCTAACCTGCGGTTTGGGTTTTAAAAAGCGGTTCGGCCGCCATACCGGCGTCTCTTCCGGTGCGGTTTCCAGAAAGCGATTCGGCTGCCACGCCGAGGCTGCGCCCGGATCGACGGGATCGCCCCCGTAACGATTCTCGCCGGGGGTAACGGTTATGCCACAGCACATCATCAAACCCAGCAGTAAGAGGGGACGGCGCATGCGGTTGGCCCCTCCCTTTTAGGGACAGGAGCTCGCCTTCCGCAAGCCATTTCTGCTCTTGGACGGGCCGATGGATGCTGAGCGCCGGGTGCCGGGTTTTCGGCTAAAAGAGACGCTAGCCCGCCGTGTGCCGCTAAACTGTGTCCATCTGCGTGATCTGTGAATGTCTCTATTTTCTGCGTGGCCTGCGTGTTCTGCGGATCCGCCGTGCGTGGTGTTCTTCCACGGCCGCCTGTAAGCGCGCGGCGGATAATCGTCTTCTCTGTGGATACGCCTTGGCGCCGTGCGATGCCGTGGCCGCGCAACGTCTGCTTTGCCGAAATTCCGGGCCTCGCTACGTTAAGCGCATGTTGCGACGATTGCTGATCGGACTGGCGGCGTTGGCGGCGGCGGGGAGCTTATCATTACCGTCATTCGCCGACGATTTCCTGAGCTACGACCAAGTGCCGGATGCCGCCAAACGTACGATCGAAGAAAACCGCGGTGCCGGGGTGGTGCAGCAGGTCGAGGTATTTCCGTTCGGCAAAGTGATGCTGTACAAGGTGCAGGTCGCGATCAACGGCGTGCCCGAGCGGGAAATCGAGGTTGCTGAAACCGGCAAGCTGATCCGCGTCGACGACCTGAACCCGTCCCCTGCTGCCGGCCAGGAGAATGACGACAACGACGACGAGGGCAGCGGAGATTAGATACCCAGGTCGTGAATCGTGTTCCAGTTCTGGAACAGGCGCAGGTCGCCGGCGCGGAGCGGGTAAGGTTCGACGAGCGCTGCGCGAGCGAGGTCATCCACGAAGCGCTGAAGCCTAAGCTGTCCGGCATCCAGCGCGGCGTTTGCTATTTGCGCGGCGGCACGGGGGTAAACGGCGGCGAGCGGCTCGTAACGGGTGGGACCGCGGGGAACGGCTCCCCTCCCCGGTGTGCATGCACCGATCAGCCGGGCGAGGAACTCCGTTTCCATGAAGGGCAGATCGATGGCAAGCAGCAGTAGCCAGGGAGTCGTGACCTGGTCCAGACACGCCGCAAGGCCGCCAAGCGGACCGCGGGACGGCAAACGGTCGGCGACGCAGCGAACCGTCGCCGGGAAGCCGGGTCTCTGCGGCCCGGAGATGAAGATCTCGGCCGGCCCAAGCGCCTGCAAAGTTTGCAGCTGGCGCCGCCACAACGGCACCGGCTGCGATGACGCCCGGCTGCCCGGAGCCGGCAGCAACGCTTTATCCACACCCATTCTGCGCGAGGCACCCCCCGCGAGCAGGACGGCGCTGAAAACAGGGAGCATCCTCATACTATATAACCGATTTTCAGCTTGGTTGAGCTCGTCTCTGTCCCGAAGGGACCGTCCCAGAGGGACGATCGAGAGTGCCCGGCACTTCAGTGCCGGGCGGGCATTTAGAAACGGGTCGCGTCCTGTCGGGAGGCTGAGAAAGAGCCGGCGGCACGCCTTCGGCCGCAGCCGGCCCCCAGGGCGTGCACGCTTTCCTACCGTCCCGACAGAACGGATTTTCTTTTAAATGCTCCACCCAGGGACTAAAGTCCCTGGCTACTATCAGCAGCCCCTCCGGGGCAAAACCCGACACCCGACACCCGGCACTCAAACCGGCCTACTCTCCGGCTGCCCCTCGGGGCAAAGACCGGCTCAATCATCCTAAGAATGGCCTTAAGCATGCATAACCGAATCGATTCGACTTTCGCCCGGCTGCGTGAAGCGGGCCGGAGCGGATTCATGGCCTACATCACCGGGGGTGACCCCAACCTTTCCACGACGGTGCAGATCGCGCAGGAGCTGGCCGCGGCCGGGATCGATTTTCTCGAGATCGGCATCCCTTTTTCGGACCCCTTGGCGGACGGCCTGGCCAACCAGTTGGGAGCTCAGCGGGCGCTCATGGCGGGCACCACCGTGCGGGGCCTGCTGAAATGCATTGCGGAAATCCGGGCTTCCATTTCTACGCCCATCATCCTCTACACGTATCTGAATCCGATTTTTCAGTACGGGTTTGCCCGTTTCGAGAACGACGCGGCGGATGCCGGTGCGGATGGCCTTTTGCTGCTCGACTTTCCGCCGGACGAAACGCTGCTGGACGATGCGGGCGTACCGCGGCTCCACCGGATTCGTCTGGTGGCTCCGACCACGGACGAAGGCCGCGTCGCCACCATCTGCGCCCGCGCCAGCGGGTTTATCTACTACGTTTCACGGGAAGGCGTAACGGGTGAACGCAGCGCCTTGGAAGGTTCCATCCAGGACCGGGTTGAAAGGATTAAGCGGCATACCGAACTGCCGGTCGCCGTAGGATTCGGGATTTCGAATCCGGAACAAGCGGCCGCCGTGGGGAGAATCGCCGATGCGGTGGTGGTGGGCAGCGCGATCGTCCGCCGCATCGGTGAGGGAGCAGGCCGCCGGGACCTGGCCCGGGAAATCGGCCGCTTCGTACGGCCAATGACCGAGGCGGTTCACTCGGCCCGTTCCGAGCCGGATCACCCGTGAGGCCCCGGGCGCTTACCCGTTACGCGTTACCCGTTACGGAACCAGGTTCGGGAACAGCCGGCGGCACTGCGCGGAAATGAAAGGGTACTCCCAGCGTTCGCCCTGGAGGGTTTTGATGATGGCGATAAACCAAAACACACAGAAAACGAGGTGGACCACCCCATGCACGAACACCAGCAGCGGCACCAGGACGAAATGGAGGACCGGCAGGATAAGTGCGATGTAGGTCAGGGTGCTCATGACGAAATGGAACGCGATCCAGGTGCCGCCGAAGAAGATGGACTGGACCGCCCAATACCGGACAAAAGCATCCTTTTTTTCGAGAAAGTAGAAAACTATACCGCCCAAAAGGACGAAAATTGCGCAAAGCGCGGCGGCGAGGTTGGCGGGAATGCCGGTGGTATTCCCACTTGAAGAGATCGGCTCAGCCATAACCGCATTATACACCAAAACGGCACCCAATGGCGATCAACGCCGTAAAGGCAAGATTTCACGTGCGACGGCGAGTGCCCGGGGCTAATTTCCGCGCTTTATGTTAAGCGCCGGAATCGTGGGACTGCCGAACGTGGGCAAGTCGACGCTGTTTAACGCCATCACCCGGACGCGCAAAGCGGAGGCTGCAAATTATCCGTTTTGCACAATCGAACCCAACCAAGGGGTGGTCCAGGTGCCCGACGAGAGGCTGCAGCGTCTGGCCGGGCTTTCGCATTCCCAGAAGGTTGTACCTGCGGCCATTGAGTTCGTGGACATCGCCGGCCTGGTGCGCGGAGCCAGTACCGGTGAAGGTCTGGGCAACCAGTTCCTCAGCCACATCCGTGAGGTAGACGCCATCGTGCAGGTGGTTCGATGCTTTGAGAGCTCGGAGGTTCATCATGTCGCCGGTACGGTTGACCCGATCCGTGACATCGAGGTGATCAACACCGAACTGGTCCTGGCCGATCTGGCAACCGCACAGAAACGGGCCGAACGCATCCAAAAACAGGTGCGTGCCGGTGATAAACAGGCCAAAGCCGAAGCGGCCCTCCTGGACAAACTGATGCCGCACCTCGACGTCGGCAAACCGGCCGTTACATTGGACCTGGCCCCGGAGGAGAAGGCGGTGCTGAAGACATTTTTTTTGCTCACTTCGAAACCGACCATTTTCGCCTGCAACGTCGCGGAGTCCGATCTCACGGCTCTCGCCGGGGGTGACCAGGACTCCGCCGCGGCAAAATACGTGCGCGCAGTGCAAGTCTACGTGAGCACCCACCTGGCAACGGAAGCCGTGGTGATCAGCGCGCAGATTGAAAGCGAATTGGCGGATCTGACCGAAGCGGAAACAGCGGAGTACCTCGCGGGGCTTGGGATTAAGGAGAGCGGCGCCGGGAACCTGATTCGCGCCGTTTACCACCTGCTGGGGCTACGTACCTTTTTTACCACCGGCGAAAAGGAAACCCGGGCCTGGACGATTCGCGCCGGCGACAAGGCACCCGCCGCCGCCGGGGTGATCCATTCCGATTTCGAACGCGGATTTATCGCCGCGGAAACGGTCGCGTACAATGACCTGATCCAGCTCGGTTCCCTGGCGAAGGCACGGGAGACGGGGAAACTTCGCAGTGAAGGCAAGCAGTACGAGGTGAAAGATGGAGACGTCATTGAGTTCCGGTTCAACGTTTAGAAGGTGTGTGGGAGCCAGAGGCGGGTACGTAAACGCATTGAAAGTCCCACACACCTTCTGCGCAGTCGGGGGTTTACACGGATGCGCTTCTGCGCGACTTTGGGCGCTCGTAACGATGTTTCGCAGCCTTGTTCTGGCAATTGTACTCACAGCCGCCGATACCGGGGCCCACACGTTCGCCCAGGGCCCGCCGGTGCCCAAACCAGACATCCGTAAAAGCCTGGTTCGAATCACGTGCGTTTCCCAGGAACCGGATTACCGGGTTCCGTGGAATCCCGGCAACGTGGGCGGCGGCGTCGGCGCCGGGTTCGTCATCGAAGGGGCCCGCATCCTCACCAATGCCCACGTGGTCAGCGCTGCCCGCTTCATTGAGGTTGAGAAAGAGGACGACCCGAAGCTTTACCCCGCTGAGGTTCAGTTCATCGGGAGCGACTGCGATTTGGCGGTCTTGAAAATCGCCGATCCCGGGTTTTTCAAAAATACGGCCCCGGTGAGCTTTGGGGGCATCCCGGCGATCCAGTCGAACGTGGACGTTTACGGGTACCCGATCGGGGGTGAACGCCTCTCGGTGACCCAGGGGATCGTTTCACGCATCGATTTCCAAACCTACACCTATTCCGGGATTGACTCGCACCTGGCCGTGCAGATCGATGCGGCGATCAACCCCGGCAACTCCGGCGGCCCGGTCCTGCAAGCCGGTAAAGTGGTGGGCGTGGCCTTTCAGGGCTATTCCGGCGAAGTCGCCCAGAACGTCGGTTACATGATTCCGACGCCGGTGATCCACCGATTCCTGAAAGACATTTCAAGCGGCCACTATGACGGCTACGTCGACCTCTCGACCGATACTTTCAAGCTGGTCAACCCGGCGGACCGCCACGCGCTCGGGCTGCCCGACGATAACACGGGTGTGATGGTAAGCTCGGTTTCCTCCGCCGGGGCCAGCGCCGGAAAACTGCAGGTCGGCGACGTGCTGTTGGCCATCGACGGCCATCCGATCGCGAGTGACGGCTTTGTGCAGCTTGACGGTGAACGCGTCGAAATGGCTGAAATTGTCGAGCGCAAGTTCAAAGGTGAAAACGTCACCCTGAGCATCGTGCGCGACAAGCAGCCAAAGACGGTCGACGTCACCCTTTCGGGCAACTGGCCCTACCTGATGCAGGCCCAGCAGCATACCCTGCACCCCCGGTTTGTCCTGTTCGGGGGCTTGGTGTTTCAACCCTTGAACCGCACCCTCATGGAGGCTTACCAGGTCGATGACCTCCGCTTGCGCTACTTCTACAATTTCTTTGTCGTCGACGAGATTTACAAAGAACATCCCGAAGTGGTGGTCCTGTCCAACATTTTACCCGATCCGGTCAATGCCTACCTTTCGGAATTCCGGCTGCAAATCGTGGATAAGATCAATGGCCAACCGATCAAAAATCTGGATGATGCCGCCGCCGCGTTCGCCCAAGTCGCAGACGAGTACGTCATTCAATTTTTGGGTAATAACCGGCCGGCCGTTCTGGAGCGAAACGCAGTTGAGCAGGCGCGTGCGCGCATCAAGGCCAATTACGGGGTAAGCGTGGAGCAAAATCTTACAAACAGCTGACATGTTAGACACTTCCTTAAGGCGAAGGTTCGGGCGAAGGTTTGACCTTGCCGTTTCCACCTTCTGCGTTTGTGCGTTCAGTCTCCTGGTCGCCGTCGCGGGAAGGGCGGCCGGTGAAGACGTGCCCGCGCCGGATGCCAATGCCACTCCCAAAGAGCAGGTCGCACCGGCTTCGCAAAGTAATTCGGTTATCCGGGTAAACTCAACCAATCAGCCGTACGACTTCTTCCGCCCATGGAGCAAGAAGGCGCCCGCCAACCATCGCGGCCTCGGGGTGGTGGTGGCCGGTTCGCGCGTGCTGGTGGCCGCGGAACTTGTCGGCAACTCCAATTACATCGAACTGGAGAAACCGGATACCGGCGAGAAAAGCACGGCCGCCATCCAGGTCGTCGATTTTGAGGCGGACCTGGCGTTGTTGCGACCGAACGACCCGGGTTTTCTGGCCGGGTTCCAGCCGTTGGACGTCGATCCGGATGTTCGTGTCGGCGACAAATTGGCGGTGCTGCAGCTTGAGGCGAACGGAACCCCGGTTTCGACCCAGGCGGTAGTCACCAGCGCGGAGGTCGGTCGCTACGAACTTGAAGACACCGCTTTCCTGCTCTTCCGGATGAGCTGCCCGCTGCAGGGCCGCGACAACAGCTTCACCCTGCCGATCGTCAAAGCCGACCGCCTGGCCGCCGTCCTGATGCGCTACGACGCGCGTTCGCAGACGGTCGACGCAATCTCGAGCCCGGTGATCGCCCACTTCCTGAACGAGGCCGGCCGTGATCACTACGAAGGTTTTCCCCACCTCGGCCTGAGCTTTTCGTCCACCCGCGATCCGCAGCTGCGCCGGTACCTTAAACTCGATGAAGGCAACGGCGGCATCTACGTAACGGGGCTGGATCCAAACGGTTCGGCGGCAAAGGCGGGGCTGCGGGTCGGCGACGTGGTATTGTCCGTCAACCATCAGAGCATCGACGCTGATGGAAGTTACCGGGACCCCATTTACGGCCGCCTCTCAGTAATCAATCTTACCACCACGGTGCCTTTCGCCGGCGATAAACTGCCGGTCACGATTATGCGGGACGGGGTCCGCCAGACCTTGGAGATAGCCCTTTTCCACGTCCCGCCGGAGGGCTACGCCATCGATCCTTACGTGATCGGCCGGGCCCCGCGGTTTTACATTTTAGGCGGGATGGTGTTCCAGGAGTTAACCCGCCAGTTTCTGAAGGAATGGGGGCCTAACTGGAACCGGGAGGCGCCGCAGCGGTTCGTCTATTACGACCGGTACCAGGCAAATCTTTTTCCCACCAAACGGAAGCTGGTGATTCTAACTCAGGTGATGCCGACCAAGGCAACCGTCGGGTACGAACACTTGAACTACCTGGTCGTCAGACGGCTTAACGGCCAGGAAATCACCAACCTCGCGGACCTGGCCCGGGCCAGCCAACGCCCGGTGGACGGATTCCACAAGATCGAGTTCGAGGAGGATCCGCACATGATCTTCCTGGATGCGAACGAAGTGGCGGAACAATCGGGCGCGTTGCAGAAGCTCTACTCACTGCCCACGATGCAGCGCTTATGAGTTTTGGCGCAATTTTTGACTGGGACGGGGTGATCGTCGACTCCTCGGCGCAGCACGAAGCGTCCTGGGAACGATTGGCGCAGGAAACCGGATTGCCGCTGCCGCCCGGGCATTTCAAGCAGGGGTTCGGGATGAAGAATGAGTTCATCATTCCCAACCTCTACAAGTGGACGGATCAGCCGGAGGAAATCAACCGGTTGTCCCTCCGAAAGGAGGCGCTTTACCGTGAACTGGTCGTCGAACGCGGCCTGAGTGCGTTGCCCGGAGTGGTCCCCTGGCTTGAGCAACTCCGGGCGTCCAACATCCCGTGCGCGGTGGGCACGTCCACGCCGCGGCTCAACATCGAGGCGGTGCTGAAGGTGGTGGGACTTGAGGGCCGCTTTCGCACCATCGTCACCAGTGAGGATGTCAAGCACGGCAAGCCCGATCCGGAAGTGTTTCTAAAGGCAGCGGAGGGTCTGGGAATCACGCCGTCCCGTTGCGTGGTGTTTGAGGACGCATTCGTGGGCATTGAAGCGGCGGTTCGCGGCGGGATGAAAGTTGTGGCCGTGGCGACCACGAATCCACTCGAAAGCCTGAGCAGGGCCGACCTGGCCGTGCGCCGCCTCGATGAACTCAGCGTCGCCCGCCTCGAGGAACTGTTCGCGCGTGACGAGTAGCGGGTGCCGGGAACAGTTCACCCGGCGCCACGGTGAAACACGGCGGCCACGGCGCATCCACCGAAAAGGACGATCATCCGCCGCCCATCCGGGCCTGCTGCCAGCACCGAAGACCTGCAGGGGACGATCATCCGCCGCCCACCCGGGCTTGGCTGCCATCACCGAAGACCTGCAGGGGCGGCGGATCCGCAGACCACGCAGAGAACGCAGAAAAGAGAAATCCTCCACAGATTACGCAGATTACACAGATTAAGGGCACACGGCGGCCACAGCGTCTCTTTTACCCGACACTCGGCACTTCGACGCCCGGCACCCGCCACACCTTGTTCAGGTTGTGGCATTTTTCCGCTTGTGGCATTCGTGGCATTTTTTGGAGCACCCGTTACTCGCTACTCGTTACACGTTACCC
>JAFAUY010000012.1 GCA_019243005.1 Verrucomicrobiota bacterium
AGCACCGGTTTCGTTTCGCGGTCGTAAGTTTCCAACCGTTGGCGAATGACGACCTCATTGGCGTCATCGAGCCGGTTATCTTTCAGCGCACGCTTGCGCAGACGCCTTACCAATTCGTCCCGGTTCGGGCAGGAAAGGTGGAAAACCTGGCGGACATCAATCAGCTCTCCCATGAGGCGAGCCTGATTGGGATTTCGCGGGATACCGTCAAGCACCAGGGCGTCGATATCCGGCTTGAACTTGGCGGTAACCACCTGGGCCTCGATGGAGTGGCGCCACAACTCGACCGTCAGGTCGTCGGGCACCAGCAAACCCTTGCTGGAGTACTCGATGAACCGCTGGCCGAGGGGCGTACGCGTGTCGAGCGACCGGAAAACGTCACCGCAAGCGAAATGGACAAAGCGCGGTACAGTTCCGAGAACCTTACCTTGCGTGCCCTTACCGCTGCCCGGAGGTCCTAATATCAAGTAAGTGACGTACCTGGTCATACCTAGGGGAAAAGCCGCAGTGTCCGGGTGACGGTGCGGTTCTGCAAGCTTTTTTGCGGTGGCTACGGCTCTGGGGGCCCGGCCCAGTTATTCTAAGTGCTTTTTCCTATGGAGCTTATAAATCGATCCGGCCGCTCCGGCGGTCCTGCAGGATTGCCGGCGAGCTTTCCGGTCCAGGACGGTTGCAAAATGGCAACGTTCCATCTTGGCAGAAAAGCCGGCCGCGGTATAACTACGGAAGTGCTCAGCTTAACCGTACTCGGCAGTGGCAGCGGTGGAAACTGCTCGCTGGTCATGACGGGTGAGTGCCGGATCCTGATTGACTGCGGGTTCAGCGCCCGGCAAGTCTCCCAGCGGCTCCAGCGTGCCGGGGTCGACCCGGCAAGCCTCGACGCGGTTTTCATCACGCACGAACACGGGGACCACGTCACTGGGCTTGAGGTGTTCTCGCGGCGGCACAAGGTCCCGATCTATTGCAATCGCCTCACCGCCGAGGCGCTGCACCGGGATGAATGGGCCAGACAAGCGGCGTGGCGCATTTTTGAAACCGGCAGCCCGGTGCGCATCTGTGATCTTGAGATCTCGTCATTTTATGTGCCGCACGATGCCGCCGATCCGGTTGCCTTTGTATTATGCCACCCGGCGGGTTCGATCGGGCTTCTTACCGACTTGGGCTACGCGCCGAAGCTTGCCCTGGAGCGGTTGCGCAAGGTGGACCTTCTCGTGATCGAAACCAATCACGACGAACAAATGCTGCAAGCCGATGCCAAACGGCCCTGGTCGGTAAAGCAGCGTATCCTTTCCCGGCATGGCCACCTCTCGAATATGGCAGCGGCCAACGTGGTGGCGTCGTTGGCCGGAGACCGACTCCAGCGGGTGATCCTCGGCCACTTGAGTCGCGACTGCAATCGGCCGGAACTGGCTTTAGAAGCGATGCATGCGGCGGGCCTCGACCGCCTGAACCTGTATTGCGCCAGCCAGGAGCAGGTCAGCCCGACATTTGAAGTCCGGGCCATCGCCTCAGTGCCAGCCCTGAACGAGGAGGTACGCCCAGTTTATCGTTACCAGCAGCAATCCGGCGAGCAGCAGGACTTTTTCACGCTGCTGGTTGAATCCGTCCAGCCGCAGCCGCCGCCGGTGACCGGCCACCAGGATCAGCGCGACGTAAAGGTCATAGAGCCCGATGCCGGCGTAGACGACTGACGCCAGTGGGTTGATCCGGATCGCGGCCAGGGCATCGCCGTGCAGCAAGGCAAGGCCGGCATGGGTTGCGCCACAGAAGGGGCAAGGCAGCCCGGTCAGAGCGCGAAACCAGCACTGGGGCCAAGGGAACCCGGCCTCATGCCAAAGCAGGACGGCAGCGCCGAAGCTGAGCGAACCGGCCAGCAGGGCGGCATCAGGGTCGAACTCGTCGGGCGCCAGCGGTCGTAACCGCAGGCGCAAACCGTGGTGGCGTCGCGCCGCGCACTTCTGGAGATCAGAGTTCAATCTTCGTCTGGTTTGGCCATCGGGAGTCCCGTTGCGGATAAGAAGCCGGTCTCCCGCCGCCTGTTTAAGCGATCCATTCAATCCGCGATTCGTATGTTCATCCATGCGCGATCAGGGGTTTGCCTGATGACTTGCGTTTACCAGGACCGAGAGGACGGAGGAGAAGATCAACAGCAACATCCCAAAACAAAGTATGTACGGCACGATCAGCGCCACCATGGCTTTCCAGTACTGGGTCTGATGAACCCGTTGCAGCCCGGTGCTCGCTGCAATCAGGAACATGATGATGGCCACAATCGGGCCGAGGCAAGGCACGACGCCGAAGATCTGGGCCGCATGCGAATAGGTCACCACCCGATAGGTGGCCCGGTAGGTAAGACTGGCACCCCCCAGCAGCTTAAGCATCCCGTGATAAAGCCCGACAAGGATAAAGTTGGCCACCAGCGTAATCACGACGCCTAAGACCAGCAACAACGGCAACACCAGGAGGAAACCGAGCAGACTCAGGTTTAACTGTCTTTGCACGTCGAGCGCCGCCCGGTTATGCGGCAACGTCAACAACTCAAAACCGAACGCGAATACCGCCTGGATCGCGATGGTTATGAGAAAAAACCACGTCGGCTCCAGGAGATTACCGTTCGGGTTGAACTGCGCAAAGGTGGGGCCCGATTCAAACAGCACCTCGCGAATGGTAAGAAAATAGGCGCGGATCGCACCGACTTCACGCCGCCGTTCCCACGCCGGTTTGGGCTCGCTCCCGATCAAGGCCGGTGGTTGGGTGGCGGCCGGGTCGGTAACAAGCGACGGCGGCGGTGGCGGCAATTCAGGCGGCGGCATGCGCAGGCCGGGTAATTCCGAAAGCGGTTTCCAGGTCTCCATCCCCTCCTGCCAACCCAGGTCGGCCGGCACGAATTGCCCCTGGTCCAAGCCGCGCTGCACTTCCTCTAACGTAAACGTTCCAAGGTTTTGGCCGGCACGGTTGATCCAGATCTTCATGGGTTAGCGCGTTTTATGAGAACGGGGCGTACAGGTCAAACGCGGACGTCGCCGGTTTTGGATGCACGCGCGCTTCATTTGAAAGCGCTTGCCGGTGGTTCCGGGCCGCGACTTACGTTTTTTCACTGCACCGGGCGAGAACGGACCGGCCGGCGGCTGCTGGCGAGAGTTTACTACGCGCCTGCCGGCGTGCGCACGGTCCGGCTTGAGCACAGGACCAAGCCGCGGCGCCGGATCGCTTCCAGGATTACACCCGGGGTGGGCTCGACGGTTTCCGCGCCCGGATGATAATAGATCTCGACCAG
>JAFAUY010000212.1 GCA_019243005.1 Verrucomicrobiota bacterium
TTCGAACACGGCGCGTTCATCCTTAACGGCCTCCCTTACCGCATGCGCCTGGTTCTTGACCAGGGTTACTGGCCCGAAGGAGGGCTGAGCGCCACGACCGAGGAACTGCGCCGGGACGTCATTCTGACCAAGCGATTGGGATTCAATGGCGTTCGCAAACACCAGAAGATCGAGGATCCACGGTTCCTTTACTGGTGCGACGTACTCGGTTTGATGGTGTGGGAGGAAATGCCGAGCGCCTACCGGTTTTCACAGCGCATGGTTGAATCGCTCACGGCCGAATGGTTGGAGGCGCTGAACCGGGACCGGTCTCACCCCTGCATCATCGTCTGGGTGCCTTTCAACGAATCGTGGGGCCTGCCGGACCTGCCCACCAATTCCCAAACGCGGGCTTTCTGCCGTGCCCTGTATCAGCTTACCAAAGCCGCGGATCCGACCCGGCTCGTGGTGGACAATGATGGGTGGGAACACCTGGAAACCGATTTGCTCACGGTGCATGATTACACGGATAAGCCCGAGGTTTTGACCGAGCGTTACGGCACGGCGGCGAAGTTTGCCTACACGCTCGAACACGTCCGGCCGTGCCGCCGCCAGTTGCTCCTGACAGGTTCGGGCTCAGCCCGGTGGCAGCCGGTGTTGCTGACCGAGTTCGGCGGGATCGCCTACGCATTGGATCAGGAGGGCTGGGGTTACAGCCGGGTGCTCAGTGAGAAGGGCTTTATCACGCGGTATGCCGGTCTGCTGCGGGCGCTGAACAAGTGCGACGACCTGGCCGGTTTCTGCTACACCCAGCTGACGGATACTTACCAGGAAATCAATGGGCTGCTTACGGCCGACCGCCAGTTTAAAGTCGACCCGAGCGTGATCGCCGCTGAAACCCGCGGACCGCGGTCTGCGCAGGAACAGGAGCTGAATCGGCATCCGAACCCGCTCGGGTACACCAAGGAATGGTTGCAAAAACAGCCGAAATGGGTCGAGGAAATCACCCTGGCGTAGAGGGCGTGTGAGTTGCCGGCGCCCACAGCCGGGTAAAGCACAGCATGGTGATTTGCACCTGAGCTGTTCTTACGTATCGGTGTACGTATGACGGTGCGAGAATATGCCCAACTTCTGCAGCTCCTGGATGATGAGCGCTTTTGCGGGGTTTACATCGGCAGAAAGCAGTTGGCCGGGGATGATCTCGCAGTGATTGTGGAATTACCGACGGGTGAAAGGTATCTTTTTAATACATCGCAGGATTTTTGCCGATGGTACCGGCAGCAGCGGCAGCGCCGGTGGATTTTTCGCCGTGCGAGCGACTACCCCCTGGCACGGACGGGTTTGTAAGTACTTACCGTCAGGCCGGCTGGCGGGCCCGGCCTTCTTGCATTTCCAGAAAAAAACAAGGGGGAGTCAATCGACTCCCCCCTTTTTAAACAAGGTGCATGATCGAAAATCACAGATTTTCAATCATTCGACGGACCTCGTCCTTGTTCTTCCCCAGCTTCTGCTGAAGCCGGCCCAGCAGCTCATCCTCTTTGCCTTCGGAGAACGTCAGGTCATCGTCGGTAAGGTTCCCGTACTGCTGTTTAAGCTTACCCTTAAGCTCGTTCCATGAGCCCTTGAACTGAAGCTTAGTCATAACAAATTAGACGCTGGAGAAGGCGCCATTATTCAAAACCGGTAATCAATCCGAAAGGCACCGGTCAGTCGAGACACCCTGCAGGCTTCGCGGCTCCGGAGTGTTCCCGGCGCGCCCCGATTCACCGCCACCGGATCAATTGGGCAACAACACCCGGTTGATCACATGAATCACCCCGTTGGACTGGTTCACATCCGGAATCGTCACGGTAGCCATGTGACCGGTCGCATCGGCGATCATTACCTGGCCGCCTTTTACCATTGCGGTCAGCGTTTCTCCTTCAGCGGTTTTCAGGGTGGCCTTGCCGCCGTTGTTTTTAACCTTGGCGATAAGCGCTTCCGCGGTGATTTTCCCGGGTACAACGTGGTAAGTTAGAACTTTGGTTAGCTGCGCCTTGTTTTCCGGTTTCAACAGGGTGTTAACCGTGCCGGGAGGCAGTTTGTCAAACGCTTCGTTTGTAGGGGCGAAGACCGTAAACGGCCCTTTGCTCTCCAGGGTCGGCACCAGACCCGCAGCCTTGACCGCGGCAACCAGGGTGGTGTGGTCCGGCGAATCTGCGGCGTTCTGGACGATATTCTTATTCGGGTACATTTCTCGGCCGCCGACCATCGGGTTTGCGCTAAGCAGGGGTGAAGTCGTGGCCAGGATCGACGCGACAACGACAACGCGATAGTTCCTAAACATAGGGGTAGCTGGGTTGGTTGGTTGGAGGCGGTCTGTGTGAAAGCTCAGGGCGATGGTAGGGAGCACTAAACTTTCCACATACCTCCTATGGTGTGACGTTTAAATTGCTATGCGCGTGTCGCGCCGGCTTGGATGCAGATAATCAGCGCAACCGGCGTGAACTCGGCCCGCAGGTCCCGAAGCGGGGAACCGGCCGGCGGGCACGGGTATATCTGGGAGGCTATCCTTAGAAGGACAACAACTATGCCCTCCGGGCGGTAACGGATCAGCCGGAGAGTTTCCGCAACGCAGGCCTGGGAAACTCCCGGTCCTGCCCTCGCAACGTTTCCCGGCTCGGGCCCGGGCACCCGGTTGCGTTGCGCTCACCGGATCGAGCCGGATCATTATTGCGACCTCAAGGCGGGAGCGCAGGCAGACAAACGGTTGAATTTTTTCTCAAGCGCGCACGTCCGTAGCCGATCAGACCACTTGGGGGAAAGCCGTAAAGGCTTTCAGGGTATGCAGGTTGATCGCTCGTACGGGGTCAGCCTGTACCCGCCCCTGAGGCGAAGGGAGGAAGCAGCCGCTTACCCTGGAACGGGTAGTCCCGTGCTCCCTTCGTTTCACCAGTGGCCAAAGATGATTCGCATCGCGGTGTACGAAAGTACCGTGCCTGCCGGCACCGTACGTAAGGTCAGGCCCCGTAAACGCGCCCTAGAGCCAGGTGCCCACATCCAACGGGTCGACGAGCACGGTGAGCGACCCAACCCTCACGCCGCCCACCCGCACGAGGTAATATTCCACCGCGCCGCCCTCGGCCCGCCGGACCGCCTGAACCACGCCCTGGGAGTGTAACCGTTTAACCCACACCCGGTCCCTGGCCTTAATGTCCGGCTCCGGTTCGATGATTTCGTCAGGCAGCATTGCGCGTTGAGGCACGTCGTCCATCGCGACCGCGATTATAACGCCGCAAGACGGGCATCGTTGAGCGGCCACCCACAACCGCTTTTTAAGCCGGCCCCGACCTTTATGCAGGTTATGGCGCCTTTGGAAGCTCAAGCGTGGCGCGCCGGCGCGCGTTTGCCACCCAACAGACCTTGGGACGGAATTCCACCCTCAGGCCATTTTGATCCGGTTCGCGTCCGATGCAGATCCGGCCCTGGCCTGTACGTGGTAAGCGGATCCGCTTTGCCGCCGTTGCGGTAGAGAGGAAAAACGAGCGGGCTCCTGGGGTTCTCGACCAGAAGCCCGCCGCAAATGAACGTCAACAAGAACGACGATCAACGCCGCGCATCCTACGAATCAGGTCAGGGTGCGCCAGCCGGAACCGCAATCAGGTTTTTGGCCAGGAGGGTAACCTTACGATCGTTATGGCCTGCCTGAAGGTTGGAGGTTGACGGCCATGCCGGCGTGCTTGGCTGAAAAGTTATCACAGGGATCAAGCGGCTGCCTCTCGCGCCGACGGTCCCAAATCATTACGTTTCGGGAACGATCGAAAGCGGCAGCGAGTCAAACCCGCCAAAACCGTGAGGAGGCTCATTTCCGATGCACCAACCCCAACCCCAACCCCAACCCCAACCTCGCCCTTTGTCCGGTCCACGCCTGAGCGCCTGGAT
>JAFAUY010000263.1 GCA_019243005.1 Verrucomicrobiota bacterium
ATGGCGTTGAGATAAATGCAACAAGTGCATGGGGTGAAAAAGTGCCGCAATGGAGGTCCGTCATTTGTGGCATTTTTCCGCTTGTGGCATTCGTGGCATTCTCCTACGGCAGGATCAGCCCCTGCGGTGCATTCGCTCCGGCCTTGACCTCGCGCGAACCGATCGACGTCGCGCACCGGCGACACAGGTAATCGTACACTTCGCGGTCCGGCAGGACCAATAAGAGCTTTTCGTAGACCGGCTGGGTAGCCTTGCATTTGGGACAGTACAATGATGATGCCCGCAACGTTTTAAACTGGTTCATAAAAGACACCCAAAACCAATAAACCGTTATAAACTACGCAACCAAGCCGCTAATGCCAAAGGGACGGCCCTCGTTGAGGTGGAGGGCTCAAAAAAGCATTTTAAGGTCCGGCGCGCAAGCCGGCCGGCCCGTCATTCAACCCTGAAGCGTTTCAGGATCTCACTCGCCGGTGTGTTCACGTAATCGTGTTTCAGGTTGTCTCTCAAGGCCTCCCGCAGCTTCGACGGGACGTGCTGAAGTATGTGCGGGTTGATCTCTGCGGGGATCGCGACCGACCAGCGGATCGGTTGATGGCGTGACAGGATATCGGCAATGGCCTGGCCGACCCGATGGAAAAGGCGCGAGTCTTTTTCAGTTTCCATCGTCTGGCGCTCGGCAATTGCGTTTCCTTGTCCCGCGCTGTCGCCTTTCGGAAAAGCACCCGCCTGGTCGGTCCAGATGTCTTGGTAACGCTGATGCGCTTCCGTGAACTGCATCTGTTCGACGAGGACTGCCGTCCTGCCATGGGCCGGACTTTTCTGAACCGTATATGCCTTCACGTTCCCGCGATCCGCCACGATTAAGAGGTTAGACACCGCCATATGATTCAGAGATCGCGGCCGGAACGCAGCATGGGTCTACTCAGAGCATTTCCAGAGGCGCCTTGCCTCGCGGCGGCGGGAAGATGCGGTTCAGCTCCGCAAGGACGCCCGCGCCCAACTGCAGGGAAAGCGCGGCATGGTTTTCCCGGACGTGCGCTGCGTTGCCCGCCTTCGGGATGGCGATGGTGTCGGGCCGCTGCAGGAGCCAGGCCAGCGCGATCTGCGCCGGAGTCACCCCGTACCGGTTTGCCAATCCTTTCAGCTTTGACAAAAGACGCGCCTGCTCCACCGGGGAATAAGCCATAACCGGAATCTGCCCGGCTTCGCACCACGGCAGCAGATCGAACTCGGGTCCCCGGCGCATCAGGTTATAAAGGATCTGGTTCGCGGCGATGGCAGGAGGACGGCGAAGACGGAAGGCGTCTTCAAGATCAGGCACATCGAAATTGCTCACCCCGTAATGGCGGATCTTTCCAGCCCGTTTGAGCTTTTCGAAAGCAGCGAAGGTTTCCTCCAGCGGAACCGAACCGCGCCAGTGCAGAAGGTAAAGATCCAGGTGCCCGGTTCGCAGGCGGTAAAGGCTCCGTTCACAAGCGTCGACGGCTCCTTTCAGGGTAGCGTTATGGGGGTAAACCTTGCTGACGAGAAATACTTCATCCCGCCGGCCCTCAATCGCCTCGCCCACCAACTCCTCAGCGGCACCGTCGGCGTACATCTCGGCCGTATCAATAAGCGCCAGGCCGAGGTCCAAACCCAACCGGAGGGCGGCGATTTCGTCACGGCGTTTCCGCCGGTCCTCCGCCATGTGCCAGGTCCCCTGTCCCAGCGCCGGAACGGTCTCACCTCCCCGCAAAGTGCACCTTCTGGAGAATTCCGCCATAGGCCGGCCCGTCAGAATGGGTCGTAAGGCGGCCCGTAGTAAGGCCCCGGCGGCCCGTAAAAGGCGGCGGGAACCATATAGGGCCCGTAAGGCGATGAAACCAAATGACGCCGGTGCCGGTGCCGGTGGGCCACGCTGTGGCGGTACCGCGACGGATACCGGTGATAACGGTAATGGGCAAAATGACCCCGCTCAAACCGCGCATGCCTCAGGTGATGTCCACTCCGCCGGACCCCCGCGGAGTAGTGGTGATGGCCATACGATCGGCGATACCGGGGCGCACCACGAGCGGCGTGCGCGGTAGAGGCCATGCCGGTTCTGCCTCCTGCAACGGTAGGCGGCGGCAGCTCGTCTACCCCCGGCAGCAAGTCGGCAGGGGGCTGCTGCTCGGAAGAAGTGGTTCCGCCCGGGGCCGAGCCGCCGGGCGCTACTTGAGCCTGGACAAACCCACCGGTCACCACCAGCGCGCACATGGTCACCATCCATTTCATGGCCGGTATCATACGGTGGATCACCAGAATTGGGAGCTTAAACTACGGATGCGCAACCCTTCACGCCGGCACTCCGCCGGAAGCCCCAGCCACGCTCGCCCACAACGTCCCTATTTTTTCCCTTCGGCCGGACCGGTATTCTGGGCCCGTTGATTGACGGACCCGGTCGCCACGGCCGTCAATTGTTTATCCATTTCGATTTCTTCGTCCAGCGTTTGCTGGAGCAGTTTAACGGCGTCTTTGTTGCCTAACTGCTCGGCAAGGGTACGCACCGTACCGTAAGCCGCGATTTCGTAATGTTCCGCACGCTGAGCCGCGCTGATGAGCAGCACATCCTTGATGGAACCTTCGACCTCGGCCTGCAGGGTTTCTTCGCCTTCGGCGATAATACCCTCCATGCCTTTACACTTCTGAACACGGCTGGTGCTGACCTTCATCGTCTGGAAGATCTTTTCGAGACGGGCAATCTGTTCTTTGGTTTGCTCGAGGTGCTTTTTGAAACCTTCGGTGAGCTTCTCGTCAGAGGCGAGCTTAGCCATCTTCTGCAACGTGCGGGTAAGCTGCTTTTCGGCACTGTAGACATCTTTTAGTTCATGGAGGAAAATGTCATCGACAGAATTGATCTTCTTCATGGTGTCGCAAGATCGCGACACTACCAGCAGGCGGACGTCTGCCGCTCGCCAAGGCCAAAACAAAACCGGTGGGTGTTATTCACCCCGGTTTTCACCCATTTGCGGCGGGTTCGGGATCGGTTCCGGCGCTGGCAGCGGCGCGGGGCTAGGGGGCGCTGGCAGCGGCGGTTCGGGAATCGGCCCCGGACCCGGCGGCACCGGACTTGGGGGTGCGGGCGAAGGTGGAGGTGGAACCGGGTCCGGGCTCGGGATCGGTGAAGGCGAGGGCGCCGGAATGGTCGCGGTAAATCCGGTCCCAAAAGTCGCCGAGCAAATTCTTATGTTCATCTGGTTGGTGGTGTGGCCCGAGGTCACGTTCATTTCGGGCAGAGGTTCGGACCGGCGCCGATGGCCGGACGTGTTCGAGGGTTATTCAAACTGGCGCCGGAATGCGACGAACTCGGCCTGGAGCGCGGACAAGGAGGCCTTCAGCGCATCGATCTCCGCTTCCAATGCGGCGAGCCGTTCTGAACTCCGGTCTGTTTCGATGGCTGCGCCCTGCCCAACGGGCGGCGGTGAACGCAAAGGCGGGGATGGCTCCGCTTCGGACGCCTGGTAAGGTCCGGACAACAATTGAACGTAACGCCGCTCTTTCTGACCCAGCCGCGGAGGCAGGCTCTGGACCAAGGGAGCTTCACCCCGGGCCAGGCCTTCCAGCAACCCTTCCACTTCCGGCAGCGCCGCAGGCCCCCCCAGCCGTTCGGCTCGGGAACGCAATTCGCCGGGAGTTTGCGGCCCCCGCAACATCAAGACGCAGAGTAACGCCGTTTCCTGAGCGCTCAATTCGTACTGGTCAGGCATGCGGTGCCGGTATTTCGGAACGCGGGCGCCGGCCGTGTGAACGATCATCGCCAATTGTTTCTGGCGTAAACCGTCGATGCCTTGCTCGACCGTGCGCTCGTCGTAGCCAACCACCGGCTCCCGATTCGTGCTCTGGTTGCAGGCTGCCACCAACGCGTTCAGGCTCAGGGGATAGCTTTCCGGCGTGATGCGCTCCTTCTCCAAGAGGCACCCCAGGATCCGCGTCTCGACGGGAGTAAGCTGCATGGCTTGGGCACGCTCAGATGAGATCGAATGCCGTCAACTCACTTTTTACGTATGCATAATAGACCGGCGCGGCGATCAACCCCTGGATACCGAAGGCCGCCTCCATGGCAAACATCGCAATCAGGAGCTCCCAAGCCCGCGCGTGAATTCTCGAACCGACGATTTTCGCATTTAAAAAATATTCGAGCTTGTGGATCAGCACCAGGAACGCCAGGGCGGCAATCCCGGCCCTCAGAGAGACCGAAACGGCCACGATGGTAATGACGGAATTCGAAATCAGGTTGCCTACCACCGGGAGCAAACCGGTGATGAACGTCATGGCGACCAGGGCTTTGGACAGGGGCAGGTGAATCCCGCAGAGCGGTAGCAAGACCAGGAGGAAAACTGCGGTCAGGCAGGTGTTCAGCGCCGCAATTCGCACCTGGGCTACAATGATCCGCCGAAAGGCATCGGCGAACCGGCTGATTCGCTCCCGGCAAGCTGCCGACAACGCTTTGGGCCGGGAATCGGGCTGCTGTTTACGCAGAGAGATCAGGGCGCCAACGATCATCCCGATGAGCGTGTTGAGGGAGATGTGGCTGGCCTCCCTGGTAAAGGCGCCCAGCTCGTGTTTGTGCGCGTCGGCCCACGTTTTTACGTCGTCCCGCAGTTCGCCGACCGTGTCGGGAAGATTTTCGACCAGCGCCGGCGGCAGCTTGTCCCGGGCATCGTTAAGGATGAGCTGGGCCTTGGCGGCCAGCATCGGCAGGCTCCCGGTATCGCTCCGGAAAAACGCGACCGTTCCCATGGTCAGGCCGATCAACGCGACAATGGTGACCACGGCCAGGGCCGCGACGGCCGCGAGTCGCGCACGTTCACCCACGAAACGCCTCTCCAGCAGCGGCGCCAGCAAGGTCACCAGCTCATAGACGAACAAGCCTGCGAGCACGCCCGCAAGCAGGTGCAGCTTCAAACAAAGGTATAACGCCAACCCGGCGAGGACGTAGGAGGCAACAACGGTAGCCGTGCTGCGGTCTTCATAGGTGGTGAGCGCGTTCATGATGGCAGATAGTGACAACTCGTATCGGCGAATACGCACCGGTCAACTCCGGTAAACGTCAAATGATTGCACGAAGGATGAATGAAACCCATGATGGGTGATGGCCGCAATGAAACAGGACGAAGAAAGCGTAAATCCCGCTTCGCACGAGGCCGCCGGACGGGCCGCACGGTTTGACGCCACCGTAACGAAGGTGCAACAGCGGCCCTGCTGGTCATTTGTCGTCGAGGTCGAGGCGGCCGAATTTGCCGGTGTCCAGCCCGGCCAAGGCTTATCGGCCAGCTTGGGCTGGCTTTTAGTCAGCGGCACGCGAACCGGGGATACGAGCGTTCGTTTCCGCGGGTTCGGCCATCCCAAGCTGGCCGTTGGGGAACGAATCGTGATCCGCGCGGAGCCGGTACGGTCTTCACGCAGGCCGGCCAGACCCTGACCGATCTGCTGCCCGCGGGGTTGCTTTTCAAGCGCCCTGGCGCAGGGCCGGAGGTGTGCTAGCCTCGGTAAAATGAGGAAGCGCCCGTTTGTCGTTGTTTGTATCGCGCTGGAGCTGGCCTTGGGCCTGGCGCTGCTCTCGACCGTGCCGGCCACGCCGGCGCTTGACGAACTCGCCCAGGCGACCCTGATTTTCAGCCGGGTGCTGCAGATCGTCCGGCAGGATTACGTCAGCCCCGAGAAAACGGGTTACCGCGACCTGATCTATGCGGCCCTTCGCGGCGTCGTGCACCGGCTTGACCCTCATTGCGAGTTCTATGACCCTGCAGCTTATCGGCAGGAGCGCTATGAAAGTCGCGGGGAAATGAGCGGTTTGGGGATCGTGGTCGCGCAGGTCTCAGGCACTTTTACCGTGGTATCATCGATCGAGAACGCCCCCGCCGCGCGCGCCGGCGTGCAGAGCGGTGACCAGATTACCGGCGTCGACGGGACGCCCACGCGCGGGTTGACGTTCGATAAACTCGGACGCCTGCTCAACGGGGAGCCGGGGCAAACCGTGAGGCTGGACCTTTTCCGTCCCGCGACCAAACAGAGCTGGCATCTCGACATAAAACGCCAGGTGGTCCAGGTGCCCAGCGTCCGGGATGCGCACGTGATCCGGGCGGGTGATACCGAATCGATCAAGATCGGTTACCTGCGCGTGACCGAATTCGTGGCACGAACGGCCGAAGAGATCAGGCAGAAAATCGACGAGTTCAAGTCAGCCGGGATCACCGCCCTGATCGTCGATTTGCGCTTCAACCCGGGCGGCCTCGTTAACAGCGCGGTGGAGACCAGCGCGCTTTTTTTGCCCGGCAAAACCATCGTGGTCTCAACCGAGGGCCGAAACGGCAGCAATCGCCAGGAGCTTACCACGCCCGAGCGTGACGGCCCTTTCACAACGTTGCCGGTGGCGATCCTGGTAAACGGTGAAACGGCCAGCGCGGCAGAGATCGTGACCGGCGCCTTGCAAGACTGGGCTCACGCCATCGTCGTCGGAGAAACCACCTTCGGCAAAGGCGTCATCCAGAGTGAGGTGCCGCTGCCGGACGGTTCCGCCATCAAGTTTACGACGGCCGAATACTTCACCCCTAAACACAACGCGATCGAGTGCCGGGGCGTCACCCCGAATATCATCGCCCCGTTGTCGGTTGCGCAGGAACGCGGCCTGCTGCTCCAGGACCGCGGAGCTTACCTGAGTGCGGATGAAAAGGATCTCGTGTCCAATTTCAACGATCAACCGTTGGCCCGAGCCCTGGATGCGCTCCACGGCTACCTCACCTATCAGCTAAAACCCAAGAGTTGAGTTGATGCCGGAGGCGGCCCGGACTGCCGGGAATCCGGCTTACCGCGTACGCGCGAAGGCGCAACGCTTTACTCCCTGGGGCGGAGCTTCATGGAAGCCAGGAGTTCCGGAGTGATCTCGCCGGTCACGCGCAGCCCGTGATCCCGTTGGTACTCACGGATGGCACGGTGGCTCTCATTCCCGATGACGCCGTCCAGCGGGCCGTCGTAGTAGCCCTGGCGTGCCAACTCGGCTTGGACAGCCGCCCCGATGTTCGCTACCCCCGGGCGCTGGTAAGCCGCCGCTTGGTAGTCGTAATTAGGATCGTAGCCGTAGTAATCGTAATCGTACCCGTAGGGGTAGCCGTACCAGTACCCGTAGGGAAAGCCGTAGCCGTAAAACCCGAACGGGTAGCCGTGAAAGCCGACGTCGACAAACCGGTGATGAAACCGGTCATACCGGAAATAGTGGCCGTTACGACCGCGTATCAAGCCTGCACGGCTTGCAAGACTGCGTGAACCACGAAAGGCAGGTGACCCGCGGAAGGCAACGGCGCCCCGGCCGTTGGCACCTGCCGGCCCCGAACCATGAAAGCCTCCGCCGTGAAATCCGCCTGGCCCGACCGCGACGGCGGAAGAGGTCAGCCAAGCGCCGAATAGGATAAGCCCGGCCAACTGAGTAACCGATTTCATTGCAAAATCAAAGGTACCACGGATCGGAAAAAAGACCAGTCACCCTACCCGTTGGTCGCTGCGTCGGAAGGACCTCAAACCTCACCGGTCTCATCGATCGTCAGGTCCTGATCGGCCGCTCGCAGGTCAGAAGCAGATTCCTCAGGCGGCAGTTCGCGGGCGTCTTCCTCCGCGAGGCTCGCATCGCCCCGGGACGCGATCCGGCCCTTGCTGGAGAAAGGCTCCTCGAGGGGGTCAGTGACTTCCCCGGGGGGTTCCGCCAGATTTTCGTAACCTTCCCAATTGGGGTTCGGATCATCAGGGTAAACATTCATGTAAGCTTGATCGCGACGGGCTCAAACCGTGGTCGGGTCCGCCCCCGAAAGAGGCGACCGGGTGCCGTCCCGGTTTGATCAAGGGCGATAATCGAAGTTGCCACCACCGGGGTAAACCGATAAGGAGATTCGCAGAAGCCAGCTCCGGCATAGCGATGACCCTGGCATCCCCGGGTTCAACGGGAGGATTGCATAAGGCAGCCTGGAATTGGGAAAACATGATGCGAGCCCTCTGTTATGCCGTCCTCCTCTGCGCTCTGCCCAACCTGCGGGCGGAGCAACCCGCAGGGATGGAAAGCGACGGCCCGGCCTCACCCGGTAAAGCGGTTGTGGAAACTCCCCTGCAGGTGCAACCCGCCGGCGGGCGCGGGCAACTTACGTCCGTTGAGGAAAACGATGTTTTTACGCCGATCGGCCAGGACCAGCATTACACGCAAGGCGCGAAGTTGGTTTACCTTTCTCCCTCGCTCGATCCAGGCAGTTGCTGGGCACAACCCTTCGACTGGCTGCATTCGATCTGGCTTTTTGGACGCCCGCAGTTCCCCGATGACCGGATCGAGTGGACCGTGCTCGGCCAGAGCCTTTTCACTCCGAAGGATCTCAGCCGGTCAAACCCGTCCACCCGGGACCGGCCTTACGCGGGATGGCTGTACACCGGCATCAATTTTGTTCAGGACAACAACCGCCGGGAGTTGACGTCGTTTGAAATATTGGGCGGGGTCGTGGGCTCGTACGCCCTGGGCCGCCAAACCCAGAATGACTTTCATGAGTTTCAGGGCGGTCACAAAGCATTCGGCTGGGGTTACCAACTCAAGAACGAGTTCGGCTTTGTGGCCTCGTGGGAGCGTAAATGGCGGTTGATC
>JAFAUY010000104.1 GCA_019243005.1 Verrucomicrobiota bacterium
AACGTGGGGAGCGCCTGCTGGCCTTCATTGAAGGCCACAAATGAGATCGCGCTTAGCGCGCGGTATATACCCATAAAACCTAGATGGCCTCCGGCGAAAGCCGGTAATCTAACGTGCCGGCGGTCTTTGCCCCGCAGGGGCAGTATATATCGCGCGCTAAGCGCGATATCATTTGTGGCATTTTACGGGTCGCCCCGGGTCCAGATCTCCGTGCGTCCGATGACGGACAAAAGGATGTAACCGTGCACTTTCAGCGTGTCGGCCCCTTCCAACTCCATGGTACAGGAATAGGTCTTGCCGGATTGCGGATCGTAGATGGTGCCGTGATCCCATTTACCGGGGCTGGCCGGTGTGAATCCGGTCATGAAAACCATCCCGATGATGGGGCGGCTGCGTTTGGAGGCATCCGGGTTATGGATATCCGTCTTGACCCTGCCGTCGGGTGTCAGCGGTTCGCGCAAAGCCACGATTTTTGCGTTCAGCTTCCCGGCCTCCACGTAAATGTCGAACGCGCCGTCCCGGTTATGCCACCGGCCCGTGGCGCCGTTTGTCCGGGTAGACTCAGATGCGTATCCGTTGACGGTTAGTCCGGCGAAACCCCAGGCAAAGGCTGCAAACAAAAGGCCGACGTAAAGGCGAATCATACCATAAAGTCGCGGTAATCCCGCCAAAATGCTACGCTGCAGCCGGATCTGCGGACTTTGCTTTTTGAACCCGTTGATCATAACGCCGCAAAAAAGGTTGCAGCCTAACGGGAGCATCGTACGTACGGGGGGTGCGAATCTTCTCGCGGAACCTTTCACCTTAATCCGGATTCCTTCTTCCCCGCATGAGCAGCAACCGTCCTGAGCCTAAATCGAACTGGCGTAACCTTTGTCCAAAAATAATCCTCGAAGGAACCCGGATGACCTATAAAACGGAGATCGCATTCGGTCTTAACGAGCATCCCCGGTTTGTAGGGCCCCGAAAGTACCGTTATCATTCCCCCATCATTTCCGCAGAATGGGGTGGATTCCTGAACGCACCCTGGGGTGAATGCCTCATCACCTTTAGCCCGGAACGCGAAACGCTCGCCCTTGAGACGTACGACCTGTGGTTGAAGCTTTTTGAACATCAACCATACCTTTCCTATATCGTCGACCGTTTTCATCTCTCGACGCAGGTCTACCAGTGGCTTTACCGGCACCGGAAATACGATTTCAGCGAGTTGGAGGAACGCCTTTACCGCCTTGGTTTCCGCCTGGTGTTCTGCCACCGCGACCCGGATACTTTCGTTGAGGCGCGTCGCGAGCGCCTCAAGGTCTCCGGTAACCCGAGCCAGTATGATGACCTGACCATGATCATGCGCGAACAGGAACTCCTGGCGAGTTACGCGGAGAAAAGCATCCTGCCGAAGTTTTACGTCGACATCACCGATGGCGACCTTGCGGCGAAGATGGAAGCGATCGTGAGCTGGTATGAAGCGACCGGGGGCCTCACCCTTGATGGTGACCGCGTGCGCCCGGTTGTGGACGAGAAACTGCCTTCGGTCGTCGAATCGGCGGCTTGAGCCGGGATCCGACCGGTTTGAATAAAAAACAGGAACAATCGACGGGGTTGATGCCGCGCCGGCTACTCGACCAGGAGGGTCTGCGTCGCGGGCCGTACTTCCGGGTAAGCGTAGCGCCAGGCGTCCCAGAGACGAAACGGTTGGCCTTCGGTCATGCCGGTCAAGCCGGTGTGATTACGTTCGATCCCCAGGTGCCCAGCGATCCAGAATGGATTCCGGATGCCTGCGTTCTTAGCCTTGCGCAGGTGTGAATGCCCTTTTTTCCTCATGCGCGAATCCCCGCGAAATCGTTGCTATCGGTGCTTGGGAAAAAGCAAAAGCCTGACACCGCATGACGGCCCGCGCGGGTGCGCAGGTGGCAACGGCTCGATTGGTTTTTCCCTAGTTTAACCCGTCGCCTTCCCCCCCTTGACGACGGTAACTGCATCCTTCACCAATCGAGCCGCGCTCTTCTTACTGATCCCCGTTGGTTGGCTGAACGCAGTCTAATGGAGCAACCCTTGTGCCAGGTGCGAAGAATGCCCGTTTCCGGGGCGTACAGAAGCCGGGTGCGGTGACTTTGGTGAGCCTGGCCCTCCCGCACACCCGCTGAAGGGCACCGGCGCATCTGCGCTCGTGCCGGAGCCGCCTGGTCGTAACCACCCCCGGGCTCTGCAAAAAAAACGCCACGGGTGACGCGACCCCTGCCGTTCCGCAACCACCTCTGGTTTTTCCTGATGCGCTTTTTCCGGCAGGACCGGCATCGCGCAAGGCTTTGAAGATTTCCCCGTTGCTTCAGATGCCTACCGGCCGCCGATCAAACGGATGTTTTTCCCCGGCGGAAAACCATCTCTTTTATCGCGTCGATTCCGCAATCCATATTAATCGTGTAAGACAAGAAATCGTAAGACGAGAGCGTTTGCGACAAAGGTAAGCATGCCAAATCCTGAACAGGTCGAAGCTGAAATCCGGCAACTGCGCCGCGAGATCGAAGGTCATGATCGCCTCTATTACCAGGAAGCTGCGCCGGTCATAAGCGACCAGGCTTACGACCGGTTGATGAGGAGGCTGCGGGAATTGGAGGCTGCGCACCCGGAGTTTGTGACCGCGGATTCGCCAACCCAGAGGGTGAGCGGCCAGCCGCTGGCCGCCTTCCGGCAGATCACCCACCGCTCACCGATGCTGAGCTTGGAGAATACTTATTCTGAGGCGGAAGTTGCCGAGTTTTTCCGCCGCATCGAGCGGCACCTGGCCGGAGAACGAACCGTGGCGGTCATCGAGCCGAAGGTCGACGGCGTGGCGCTCTCGATCTTTTACCAGCATGGAAAGCTGGTGTACGCCGCCACGCGCGGCAACGGGGTGGCCGGGGATGACGTGACCGCTAACGTGCGTACCATCCGCTCCGTGCCGCTTCGCCTGCACCAGCCGTACCCCGAGGAGGTGGAGGTACGGGGGGAGGTCTTCATGCCGAAACGGGTTTTCGCGGCATTGAACGAAAGCCGTGAGCAGGCCGGCGAACCGCTTTTTGCCAACCCGCGAAATGCCGCGGCCGGCAGCTTAAAACAGCTGGATGCCCGGATTGTGGCCGAACGGAAGCTGGACGCCGTGTTCTATGGGTGGGGCCACGTCTCCGGGAGCGACGTCTGGTCGCACCGGGCGGCCCTGGCGGAGATCGCCCGATGGGGGTTGCGCACGCCGGCCCGGACCTGGACGGCGGAGACCGTCGAAGGCGTGCTTGCGGCGATCAAGGAACTTGACGTCGTGCGGCACGACTTTTCTTACGAGACGGACGGCGCGGTGGTGAAGGTGGACGACTTTACCCAGCGTGAACGCCTGGGGTATACTTCCAAGGCGCCGCGTTGGGCCATGGCCTTCAAGTACCAGGCGGAACGGGCGGAAACCCGCTTACTGTCGATCGATGTCCAGGTCGGGCGTTCCGGTAAACTGACCCCGGTGGCAAACCTTGAGCCCGTCCAGCTTAGCGGTACCGTGGTGGCGCGCGCAACGTTGCACAACGGCGAAGAGATTAAACGCAAAGACATCCGCGTGGGTGACGTTGTGCGCATCGAGAAATCAGGGGAGATCATCCCGGCCGTCGTTGAAGTGGTGACCGCACGCCGCACCGGCGCCGAGCGGGTTTTCGTCATGCCGGATCATTGCCCAAGCTGCGGCCGCCCGGTGGTCCAGGCGTCCGGCCAGGTGGATCTCCGCTGCGTAAACGTCGAATGTCCGGACCAGGTCAAACGGCGCCTCGAACACTTCGCTCACAAAGGCGCGCTCGATGTCGAAGGTCTCGGCGAAGCGATGGTTGCCCAGCTGGTGGATGCCGGGTTCGTCCGGCGCCTCGATCATATCTATGACCTGACGGCCGAGCAGTTGGGTCGCCTGGAGCGGATGGGAAACAAAAGCATCAGTAACCTCTTAAACGCCATCGAAGCCAGTAAGAAACAACCGCTCTGGCGCCTGGTCTTCGGCCTCGGCATCCTGCACGTGGGGGCGACGGCCTCGCGCGAGCTCGCTTCCTATTTTGGTACCCTGGACGCTTTGAGGTCGGCCGGGGTCGAGGAGTTGACCCGCGCCCACAATACCGGTTACGTCATGGCGCAGAGCATTTACGATTGGTTTCGCAACCCGGATAACGCGGCGTTGATCGAAGCCTTGCGAAGACACGGGTTGAACTTCGGCCACAAAGGCGAGGCTCAAGCTTTGAGCAACAAGCTGGCCGGCACAACCTGGGTGATCACCGGTACGCTCAGCCGGCCGCGAGATGATTTTGAAGAATTGATCCGCCAGCACGGTGGCCGCATCACCAGCAGCATAAGCAAGAAGACGAATTACCTGCTTGCCGGGGACGAGGCCGGCAGCAAGTTGCCGAAGGCACGCCAACTCGGGGTGCAAGTGGTTGGAGAAAAGGAGTTTGCGGCCCTGCTCGATTACACGGCGGGCACGGCGTGAGACAAGCACACGGCGCCACGGCGGAGAACGCGGCAACCACGGCGGGAAGACTAATTACTTTCGAATCCCGGATTTGACATCGGCGCCCGGCGCCCACAATGCCACTCCGAACTCGACACCCGTTACGCGTTACCCGTTACGCGTTACGGTACTTGACTTAGGGGGTGCGCTCTTTTATGGCGTAAAGACTTTTTCATGTCCAATCTCAAAACGGCTCCCGGGCAGCCTAAATACCGCCGGATTGTTCTGAAACTAAGCGGAGAAGCCCTTCGAGAACCGGGCAGTCACGAGGCGATTTCCCCTGCCATCGTCAGCGACATCGCTCGCCAGATCCAGGAGGTGCGCGACCTCGGCGTCGAAGTGGCCGTCGTCATCGGGGGCGGCAACATCTGGCGCGGGCTGGCCGCGAGTCATCGCGGGATGGACCGCACCACGGCCGACTACATGGGGATGCTTGCAACCGTGATCAACGGCATGGCGCTCCAGAGCGCCCTCGAACAACTCGGGGTCGTCACCCGGCTGCAAACGGCCATTGAAATGGCTAACGTCGCCGAACCCTTCATTCTGCGGCGCGCCATCCGCCATCTGGAACTGGGGCGCGTGGTGATTTTCGGCGCCGGCACCGGCAACCCTTTCTTTTCGACCGACACTACCGCGGCGCTGCGGGCCAGCGAAATTCGGGCGGAGGTGATCCTCAAGGCGACCAAGGTTGACGGGATCTACGACAGCGATCCGAAGCTAAACCCCAACGCTCAGCGTTATGAGTGGGTTACTTACAGCGAGGCACTCACCAAACGGCTTAAGGTCATGGATTCCACCGCTTTCAGCCTGTGCATGGACAACCGGGTGCCGATCGTGGTGTTCGACATGGCCGTGCCCCACAACATCCGGCGCGTGGTTTGCGGCGAAAAGGTCGGGACCCTGGTAACTTCTTCGGAATGAGAGCCCGAAGGGCTTGAAAACGCTCCGAACGTGAGTTGGCCCGTTGACGAGCCGTTCAGCCTGCAGGTACCCTTAAAGTAAGTTTGCGGAGACAGCAGTTATGACTGGAGACGATATTTTGTTGGACACCGAGGAAGCGATGGAGAAAAGCACGGAGTACCTGCTTCACGAGTTCGCTTCCTTGCGGACGGGGAAGGCCTCACCGGCTTTGGTGGATAACCTCGACGTGTCTGCTTACGGCACGACGATGAAGCTGAAGCAGTTGGCGCTGATCACGACGCCGGAACCGCGCCTGATCGTGATCCAACCGTTCGACGCGAGCGTCACGCGCGACATTGAAAAGGCGATCAGCGAATCCAAACTGGGCATCAATCCGGCGGTCGAAGGTAAACTCATCCGCCTGCCGATTCCGGAGCTCTCGGAAGAGCGGCGGAAGGATCTGGTCAAAGCCGCCCGGCACATGGCGGAAGAGGCCCGGGTTCGGGTCCGGGGCAGCCGGCGCACCGGCATTGACCAGGTAAAAAAGCTGGAGAAAGAAGGCAAAATCACCGAAGACGACCGCCGGCACCTTGAGGAGGAAATCCAAAAGTTAACCGACAAGTACGTTAAGCAGATCGACTCTCACCTGGAGATGAAGGAAGTCGACATCATGAAGGTATGAAGTTGTCTCCTTTGGCGGCCGTCGTTGCCGCCTTGTTCATCGGTCCCGTCCTCTTCGCCAAGCCGCGTCCGACGCCGGCACCGGCCGGGGAGGCTCCCGCCGCCAGCGGCGTGGTTCGGCCGGCGCCGGAATTCGCCTGGAGCAGCGTGGCGGGTAAAGTCCGGCGCTTGCGCGATCTCCGGGGACAGCCCGTGGTCCTGGTTTTCGCGACCGGTCCCACGGCAAAGGATTTTACCAAGCAGGTCAAAGAGATCACCCGCCAGTATCGTCGCCTTGCAGCGCGTAACACGTTGTTCTTCGTTGCCTTTACGAAGGAGACGGGGGTGATCACCCGCTCGGATGTGCCGTTCATCGTTTTGCCGGATCCCGAGGGCGTCGCGGACGAATATCAAGTCGGCGACTTTGGCATCGCCATTATCGGCCCTGACGGCAACCTGGATTACGCAACGGACCGTATCCTTCCGGGCCAGCGAATCCTGGACGTCATCAATAATTCCTTCCAGGTTCAAGTCCAGCAGCGGCGAAGCTGACGACGCCGTGGTTGACCCCGGTGCTGAAGGCCTCGATGGTTTAACGATTACACCGGCCAAAATATGGACACTCGGCATTACGCGCGAATCAGTTTCTTCGTGAACCCGGCGAGCGGTAACGTTGAACCGAAATCCCGGGAACTGTTGGAAAACCGGCTTCGTGCGCTGACCGACTCGCTTGAGGTGCACGAAGTTACGCCGGCTACGCAGCTGGTTGCGGAAGCCAAGGCCGCGGCCGAGGGGGGCGCGGAACTGGTGGTGGTCGCCGGCGGCGACGGTACAATCCGGGAAGTTGCCTCAGGGATGGTGAAAACCGGCGTGCCGCTCGGCATCCTGCCGCTGGGCACCTTCAACAACCTGGCCCTGAGCCTTGGTATCCCGCGTGAAATCGATGGCGCCTGCGAAATCCTGGAGCGCGGGCACGCCCGGAAAATCGACGTCGGCCTGGCGAATGAGCGCCATTTCTTTTTTGAGGCGGCCGGGGTGGGAGTCGATGCCGAACTCTTTCCCATTGGTGAACTGGTCAAGCAAGGCCGGTTCACCATGATTTTTCGGGCGATCCGCCTGGCTTTAAACCACCGGCAGGCTGCGGTTCTGTTGCGTTTCGACCGGCCGGTAAGCGACGCTTACCAGTCCTCGCTCCGAGGCTCGTCGCCCGTACGCCACCGGCGGCGCCGGTTCCGCTCAAGGCGTCACCGGGCCCGGTTAAGGTGTTCATTTCTCGCCGTCGCGAACGGCCCTTACTACGGCACCAATTTTGCCATCTGCCCTACGGCCAAGCTTGATGACGGGCTCTTTACCATTGGGGTATTTCGAGATTTCAGCAAACGGGAGCTTGCCACCCACTTTTGGTCAATCAGCCGCGGCCGCTACCATTATCACCCGAAGATGGAACTGTTTGAGGCGGAATCGTTCGAGGTGAGCGCACGGAGGGCTTTGTTTGTCCATGTGGACGGCCTGCCCATCGGCGCCACGCCGGTCCGTTTTCGAGTGTTGCACGAAGCCCTGACCGTGATGGTGAAACCGTCCAATTCGCACTTGATTTGACGCACCGGCCGTCGAACATTGCCCGCTGCGATGACTCTGACGGAGAAGATTTTAGCACGTGCAAGCGGGAAGGATCGCGTCGAGGCGGGCGGTAACATTTGGGTTAACGTCGATATCCTCCTTACTCATGATGTTTGCGGGCCGGGCAGCATCGGTGTCTTTAAGCGCGAGTTTGGAAACGACGCCAAGGTTTGGGAACCCAAGAAGATTGTCATTATTCCGGACCATTACATCTTTACCGCGGACCGGCTTTCCAACCGCAATGTGGATATCCTCCGGGAGTTCGCCAGGGAGCAGGGGCTGCCTTATTTTTACGACGTTATCGAT
>JAFAUY010000273.1 GCA_019243005.1 Verrucomicrobiota bacterium
AGTTAACTCGCTGACTCACGAAAAGCTTCAGCCCGCGTTTGGCCGAATGACTTATCGCGTTGTCATCACCGGCCACGTAGCGATCAAATGGGGCGTTCCGGCTGACGCAGCGACGGATGTAAGCCTGAACCGCTTTGCCGAAATTGGTGAAGATGTGGTTAATGATGTGCTTGTCCGCAGCAGGCATGGCTTCCCACTGCGGGTCGCCCGGTCTCCCGGTGGCGGGGAAATCGGCAGCGTGCGGGTTCTGAGGATCGAGCCGGGGATCAAGCGGAGCCGGTGCGTTGGAAAAAATCTCGTCGTATTCCTGGCGATATTTGTTCCAGAGAACGTGGGCCACCTGGAGACGACTGCCGTTCTGTGAGGTCGGATCTTCCGGGTCCGTCAGGGCATCGGCCCACGTTGAGTCGGAGACGCCGTCGTTCTCGTGCCAGATATAATAATAAGCCGTGTTGATAATGCTCGACACGTGGCGGTTACCCCAACTCGCGCCCAGGGCGGTAGCGTGCGGGTCCTGGGGTACGCCCGTATTGGAACGGATATCAAACATCCAGCCTGAAGCCGGCTCGTGACACTGCGCGCAGGAGATCCTGGCGGTTTGTCCCGGTTGACCCAGGCCGCCGTTGTGGCCGTTATTTCCCGTAATGATGGGGCCGGCGATTCCTTTCTCGAAAAACAGCATCTGGCCCAACCGGGCCGCACGCGGGTCGTCCGCGAACGCATTCGTCGTGTCGGGCGGCGGGGTTTCCGGTAACGGCGACAGGGTCCGGATGATGTCCCATTCAGGACCGTCCCGCCGCGGTTCGCTGCCATCCGAATCGGGACCCGTCCAGTTCAGGGCGGTAAGCCCGCCGACCATGGTGAGATAGGCAACAGCACTGAAGGCAAAGGCCTTGGATTTCGGGCTCATAACGGTGAACAGAAAAATCGGCACAAATCCGTGAGACTTGGGTACTTTTGTGGTTATTCGCTATTTTTGCAGTAATTATTAATTTACGCAAGGGCTATCGAGAACTTTTTCCGGTAAGGGCTGCGGGCTTTACCCGGAAAGTCTGCCGAAGAGCGTTATGCGGCTGACTGCGGCCGCGGCGGCATCTCACAAAGCGGCCCTCGGGCGTTTTCGCGGGTGACGGGCGGCCGTCGTGCGCACCTCAAGGGGCTAGGCGCAGCCCGAATGGGCGCACATTCCGCGTTCGAGAATCGCGCAAACTTCTTCTCATTATTCTTTGCGCGTGGTACCGTCCAGATAAGGCGTAACTGACGCTTGGCCGGGTCAGACCAGACCCCAGCTACGTTCCTCCGCTACTAATTAACCGAGACGTTCGTGCGATTTTAAAAGCCTGCCTGAACTTCAAAAAGCTCACCAGAAAAAGCCGTTCTGGCCAAAACTCAACCCTGCTCCAGAAATCCTATGAGCCACAAGCTTACCCTGCTCAGAGAAAACCACTGCCGGCCTGCCGGCCTGATTGAAAAAGCGGATAAAGGCCTTTTCGCACTCGAGGCAAACAGCAAACAGGGAAAAACCTTGGTCGCCAAGGCCCCCTGGAAACGTCTTCCCTATCTAGAGTTCGACCCCTCAGGCCTGAACCAGACTTATCGCGACGAGGCTACCGGTGCGGAACTTCCGGTATTTGCCGTGTTTAACCTTGAGGGAAGTCACCAACTCGAGGCGGAGATCGGATTCGAGCGGCGGCCCTCTTTCGACGCGACCCTCAACCTGGCGAATCACCTTCCGTTCGGCAGAGCCCAGAAGTTTGTCGAGTCGCTTAACCAGCGCAACCTGAATGCCCATCGAGCAGCCAGTTTCTGCTACCTCCTGCTGGCGGCGGTGGCCGCCGCCCTTGTAGGATTGCTTGCCGGACCGCGCCTGATGGATGATCCGGCTTTTTCGTCAGCTCAGGGGCCCGACGCCATTTTCCAGGTGCTGATCCTTTGCAGCGCCGCGTTTTTCGCGACCTTGATCACCGGTTTTCTCATCACGGCCGGAATCGTCAGCAAGTGGTTTCCCGCCAAGGTGCTCTCATTAACGGCAACCTTTGATGGACTGCTCCCGAAAGAAACCCGGGAAAAAGCCCTCCGCGCACGAGATCTCTTCGACAACCTTTATCTGGTTGTCGACCAGCAGCACCGGTGGAAAAGTGAGCTTTTACCCCTTCCGGCGTCCGCTTTGCTGGATCCGCTCCTGATCGGGGAAAAGCGCGAGCATTTTGGCAGCCGCTACTACCTGATCGACCAGTTTGAACTCACCAAGGCGGAAGAATACCTGGTCGCGGAATTTTCAACGAGTCCGGATTAGCTTGCGTCCGGAGAGGCCGGTGACCGGTCGGTAGCCGAAACAGGGATGCGTCATGAGTAAAGGCGTGGTCGAAGTGCACGTGCGCGCCCTGGCCGCAGCGGACGGGGGCTGCGCGGTGTTTCTGGGCAACGCGGAAAAGGTGTTCCTGATCCTTGTCGACCAGAGCGTCGGTGTAGCGATCGCGCTCGCGCTTCAAGGCACGCCGACGGAGCGTCCTCTAACCCACGAACTTGTGGCGACGGTACTGCGGGCGCTCGGCGCCAAACTCGAGCGAGTGGTCATCAATAATTTCGAACGCGACACCTTTTTTGCGACGCTGGTGGTCAGTGCGGAGAACGAACTGCTGCGCAAGAGTCTTCTGGAACTGGATGCGCGGCCGAGTGATTGTATCGCGCTGGCGGCGCGCCAGGGTGCACCGATCTACGTCAACCGTGATGTGTGGAACCAGGTTGAAGACGTCAGCGACGCACTTCGAAAGCTGCGCGCGGAAGGCTCGTCCGGTCCCGGCGAATGGAACGAAGAGGACCTTTAGCGATATTGGGCTGAAAGCTCCCGGCCTTTAGGGCTCAGCTTTACGTGCCTTGGCGTGGCGGTTGGCAGACTGCCGGTCTCTGCCCCCGCGGGGCTAGGGAAAGTAGCCAGAGGTTTGTAGTCCCTGGATGGGGCCTTGAACCTGAAAGCGGCCTTTAAAAAGGGTAGGCGCCCCGTCGGAACGCTGGGAAAGACCGGGCGGCACTCCCTCGGCCCCCAACCGGCTCCGGGGCGCGCACGGCGCTACGCTGCAAGGTCGGTTCCCAGGCCCCTAGCCGGCACGCCTTCCTACCATCCCGCCGGGACGTCGGAAATTGCCTTTGGCCTCTGGCTGGCTGCGCGCCAACGGGTTGAGTAGAGGGCGTTGGCACGGACCATGGCACA
>JAFAUY010000028.1 GCA_019243005.1 Verrucomicrobiota bacterium
GGGATAAAGGTCTGGGCGGGGCAATGGGAGGTGACCCGGACACTTACAGGATTCTCGGTGCTGCCATCGCGGTTCATCAGGAGTTGGGCCCTGGTTTTCTCGAAGCGGTCTACCAGGAGGCGTTGACGATCGAGCTCGGGCTCAGAAAGGTTCCTGCGACCGCGCAGCCAGAACTTAAGATTTCTTACAAGGGCACGCTTCTAAAAACATTCTACCGGGCCGACTTCGTCTGTTTCAGCTGTGTGATTGTCGAGCTCAAAGCGGTAGATACGATTACCGAAAAGGACGTGGCCCAGCTTCTGAATTATCTTAAGGCCACCGGGTTACGCCGTGGGCTGTTGATCAACTTTGGCGCGAGGTCGTTGCAATACCGGCGACTGGTTTTTGGTCCTCAAGCGGAAGGGGAATCTCAATCTGTGTAACCTGCGTAATCTGTGGATGATTTTAGCCTTTAATCTGTGGACGTTTTCTCAGAGACGATTGCGGCGGTCGGGACGCCGGCGGGTGAAGGGGCGATTGCCATTTTGCGCGTTTCCGGGCCCGAATCGAAGCGGATCCTGGACGCGGTCTTCAAGCCGCGGCGCGGCAAGGTGGTGACGCGGCCGCGTCACGCTTACTTCGGTGCGATCGAGGACGAAACCGGCCTCCTGGACCATGGCGTGGCGATCTGGTACCGGGCGCCGGCCAGTTACACGGGCGAAGAGGTGGTCGAGCTCAGCTGCCACGGCGGCTTGCTGGTGGCGCAGCGCATCCTCGAGCTGCTGTTAAGGAAGGGCGCACGGCTCGCCGACCCCGGCGAGTTTACCCGGCGCGCCTTCCTCAACGGGAAAATGGATCTGACCCAGGCCGAAGCAGTGATGGACCTGATCCGGGCCCAAACTGACCTTGCCCTGCGCGCCGCCAACCAGCAGCTCAACGGCAACCTGGGTGCCGATCTACTGGAGTTGCAGGATGGTTTGCTTACGGTTCTTGCGCACGTGGAGGCTTACATCGATTTTCCGGATGAGGCGATTGATCCCGAGACGGCCGGCGCCCTGGCCGGGCGCGTGGAAGAGATCAAGGGACGCATCGACCAGCTGCTCGCCAGTGCGGAACAGGGCCGGATGCTCCGGCACGGCCTGCGCACGGTGATTTACGGGCAGCCCAACGTCGGCAAGTCGAGCCTGCTCAACCTGTTGCTTGGGTTCGAACGGGCCATCGTGAGCGAACTGCCCGGCACCACGCGGGACACCATTGAGGAAGTGATCAACGTGCAGGGCATCCCGGTGCGTCTGGTCGATACGGCCGGTGCCCGGCTCACGCAGGATGTCCTCGAACAGGCCGGCATCGACCGCACCGCCCGTGAGCTCGGCGACGCCGACCTCGTGCTTTGGGTGGTCGACGGCAGCCTGCCCCGGCAAGCCGTCGCCCCACCGGCCCAACCGTATTTGCTGATCCTGAACAAGTCCGACCTTGGCACCCATCCGGATTGGGCTCAGGTGCCGGACGCGATCCGCTTTTCGTGCCGGGAACGCCGAGGATTGGACGCGTTGAGAAAGGCCATCTTCGGCTTTTTCCTGCGCAGCGGCGGCAATAGCGGCGACAACTTTCGCATCGCCATCAGCGTGCGGCACCAACGCTGCCTAACCCGCGCGCGCGGCGCCCTGGAAGAGGCGCTGATGAGTTTCCGCGAGGAAAACTCTCCTGAACTGACTGCGGTGGAGCTCCGCGAGGCCCTGGACGCCATCGGCGAGGTAGTCGGCAAGACCGACACGGAAGATCTGCTGGGCAGGATCTTCAGCGAATTCTGCATCGGAAAATGAAATAAAATGAAACCATGGCAGCAAAGCGGTCACTCCATTTATCTCCCTTGGCTGATTTGCCGGTTCTGATCTAACAATCTGGCGTGGATTGGTACCAGAACCTCCTCCGGCCCGTTTTCTTCTGTCTTGATCCCGAGTTTGCGCATGATGTTAGCCTCCGGAGCTTACAGCTCACGTCCCGGGCGCCGGCCCTGTTGCGATGGTTTACCGGAGACGTGGCGCCCAAACCCAGAAAGGTATTCGGGCTAACGTTTCCTAACCCGGTGGGACTTGCGGCCGGCGTCGACAAGAACGCGGTGGCCATTCCCGCCTGGGCCGCGCTCGGTTTCGGCTTTGCCGAGGTGGGAACCGTCACCGCGGAGGCTCAACCCGGAAATCCGAAACCGAGACTCTTCCGGTACCCCCAACATCGAGCGTTGGTGAACCGGATGGGATTCAACAACGATGGCGCCTGCACGGTCGCCGCCCGGCTCCGCGCGGCCCGGCGGCGACCCTCCTGGCCGGGCATCCCGGTCGGCATTAATATCGGAAAGACAAAGGTCGTCCCGCTGGAACAGGCCGCGGAAGATTACCTGCGTTCCTTCAGGTTGCTCCGGGAGGTGGGCGATTATTTCGTCCTTAACGTGAGTTCGCCGAATACACCCGGGTTGCGAACCCTCCAGGAACGCCCGGCCTTAAGGGCCCTGTTCCGGGCCGTCCAGGCGGAGAACCCGGGCAAGCCGATGCTCGTGAAGATCGCGCCGGACCTCGGCTTTGAGCAGATTGAGGATGCGCTCGCCCTGGTACGGGAACATGGGTTGGCCGGGGTGATCGCCACCAACACGACCCTTAACCATCAGGCCCTCGGCGCCGACCAGGGTGAACCGGGGGGCTTGAGCGGGCGCCCCCTGCGGGAACGTTCTTTGGAGATCCTGCGATTTTTGAAGGCACGCGCGTCTATCCCGGTGATCTCTGCCGGCGGCATCATGGACGTCGCCGACGCCCGGGCCCGGTTTGATGCAGGCGCGGACCTGATTCAACTCTACACGGGCTTCATCTACGGCGGACCCGCACTGGTGCGGGAAATAGTCCGTTGCAATCGAATTTGATAATCAAAACAGCGACTCAGTTATCCCGTTTGCCAAAACGCGTTACTGACCTGACTACAATGCGATCGGATATGAAATGGAAAGGCGCGCCGAAGCGCGCCTTTCCGTGATTGATGGCTTGATTGATTCTTGGTTGGTTGGTGTGCGGTTGGCTTAGGTTTAAGAGGTTTAAGATTAACGACGGCGAAAATCGCGATCCCGTCCACGACGCGAATCTTTAGACCCGCCACCGCGCGACGCATCAGCCTGGAAAAACCGATCCTGGCGAGCTTCCGGCGGCCGCGCCTCGTTTACCGTCAGGGGACGATTATCGAGGGAGAACCCGTTGAACTTACTGATCGCTTCGCTGGCTTGTTCATCGGAACCCATCGTAACGAACCCAAACCCACGCGACTTACCGGTGAGTTTATCCTGAATGATCTTTACATCAACGACCGTGCCAGCCTGAGCGAACAAATCCTGCAGATCCAACTCGGTGGTCGCGAAAGAAAGATTACCTACGTACAATTTAGCAGACATAAATGACTATTACCTTGGACGCCTCCTCGAGCAGGCACTAGCCCATGGTGGACTCAATCGCCAATGAGTCAAAACTCCTGACAATCACCCCGAACGAAAAGAAGTCAGTAATCGCGTACGGCATGAAGCCGCCGGTTTCAAGTTAATCTTTCCGCGTCACGCTAGAGAGAACCCCGGAAAGGGGGTCAGGAGGCTCCCGAATTAAGGCTCGTTGAATTTCGCAGGCGGCCTTCACGAAATACCGGCCGGCTGGAGCGCCGGTGAGGCCGGAGTGCCGGCTTGCTCCCGGTAATGGAATGCGATGGGGGTTAATACGTCGGGATGCAGGCTCTGGTGCACCGGGCAGGTCAGGGCTGCTCTTTCCAGGGCGCTCCGGTGCGCATGGGACGCCGGGAAAGGCAG
>JAFAUY010000138.1 GCA_019243005.1 Verrucomicrobiota bacterium
CGGCGGTGCGGCCCCCAATACCTCCCCTTCCGCGGTCCACCCGCCCTCCAGCCATTCCCACCGTCCCGGCGGGAGGGCTTTTTCCTTAAATGCCTACCCGGCACTTCAGTGCCGGGCTACTCTCGATCGTCCGTCCGGGACTGCCCCGCCGGGGCAAAACATTTCGCTCGAAAAAATGTGGGTAACGCTCAGCCCTCAAGTCCCTGGCTACTATCCCTAACCCCCTCGGGGCAAAAACCGGCCCCTGTCAGGCGCTACCCCTTACCGTTTTTAGCAACTGTCCGGCACGTCGGCGGCGATCTTGACGGCGTGCGGAATCGCTCCGGCCACAAATCCGAGACAATCCACGGCGCCTTGCGGTTTGCCGGGCAGCGCGATCACCAGGGCGCCGTCCACGAGCGCCGCCAGACTCCGGGAAAGGATGGCGTTCGGCGTCAGCTTCATCGATTCGGCCCGCATCACTTCGCCGAACCCGGGCAGTTCCACCCGGGCAATCGCGCGAATGGCCTCCGGGGTAACGTCCCGGAGCGCGATACCCGTGCCGCCGGTCGTTAGGATAAGGCCGCAACCTTGCCGGACGAACGAGCGTATGCAGGTCTGAATGCGGTCCTTTTCGTCGGGCACCACCGCCTCGGCGACGACTTCCCAGCCGCGGGCGCGGACCGCCGTAACCAGCGCCGGTCCGCCGAGGTCCTCGTAGATGCCCTGGGCTGCACGATCCGAGACGGTAATGACGCCCACCCGCAGAATGTTCATGCCGGTAACTTCACTTTTGAAATCAGCCGTACCCCGTCGATGCTCATCGTTTTATCCACCGCTTTGCACATATCGTAAATGGTGAGCGCCGCCACGGTCACGCCGGTCAGGGCCTCCATTTCGACCCCGGTCTGCGCCGTGGTGGTGACTTCGCATTCCACCCGCAGACCGGCCGGCTGCTCTTCGAAATCGATCCGGACGTGTTGTACCGGCAAAGAGTGGCAGAGCGGGATCAGTTCGTCCGTCCGTTTGACCGCCGCGATCGCCGCCACCCTGGCCACGACCAGCACGTTGCCTTTGGCGATCGTGCTCTGGTTGATCTTCTCGAGCGTAGCGGATTGGAGCCGGATCACCCCCTCAGCGATCGCCACCCGTTTTTGGATCGGTTTGTGCGAAACGTCCACCATCGCGGCCGTGCCGTCCGCCTGCAGGTGAGTCAGCGCCCCGGATTGGCTGTTCATCCGCCGATGGCCACCATTTTTCGGCCCGGTTGATAATTGAGCCGGAAAGCGTGCTGCTCCGGCTTGCGCGCAACCACATCCAGGATAAACCGGCGCAAGTCCGCATCCGAGGCGCCGGCCCGGAGCGGTTGCTTGATGTCGAATTCCAGGTGGCTGCCCAGACAGGGACGAATCTTGCCGTCGCAGGTCAGGCGCATCTTGTTGCACGTCTCGCAGAAATGCAGATCGGTCATCGCACCGATAAACCCGATTCGTTGGTCCATGCCCGAAATCTTCCAGTAGACCGCCGGCCCGTTCGTGCGAAATGCCGGATCGGGAATCAGCGGGCCGAACCGGCGTTCGATCCGGCGCCGCGCCTCGGCGATCGGCAAGAAGGTATTCTCGCTGAGAACGTCGGCGTCGCTCACCGGCATCAACTCGATGAACCGGAGCAGCAGGTCTTCCCGATGCGCGAATGCTATCAGATCCCCGAGTTGATCATCGTTGCGCCCGCGCAGCAGCACCGCGTTCAACTTGATTTTTTCGATGCCGGCCCGCTTCGCTGCCGCGATGCCGGCGAGGGTTGCAGCCAGGTAATCGCGCCCCGTGATCTGCCGGAAAGTGACGGGATCGAGCGAATCGAGAGAAATATTGGCCGAGTTCACCCGCAAACCTTGCAGCTCCTGCGCCATGGTCCTTCCTCCGGGCGCAACCTCGCGCGCCAGCAATGAACCGTTCGTTGAAACGCCGATGTCGCGGATCGCCTCGATCCGGCTTAACAAACGGAATAACTCCAGCACATTGCGCCGGGTAAGCGGTTCGCCGCCCGTGACCCGGATCTTGGTTACCCCCATGCCCGCGAAAATCTGCGTGAGTCGAAAAATTTCCTCGAAAGTCAGGATTTCCGCGTGGGGCAGCCATTCCTGATGGTCCTGCGGCATGCAATAAAGGCAGCGCTCATTACAACGATCCGTAACCGAGATGCGCAGGTAAGTGATGTGGTGGCCAAAC
>JAFAUY010000236.1 GCA_019243005.1 Verrucomicrobiota bacterium
AGATCGGCGGCTCGATGGGCCCCATCTACGGCACGCTCTTTGTGCAGATGAGCTTGAAAGCCAAAGGCAAAGCGGAAACCGATGCGCGGGTCTTCGGCGAGATGCTGCAGGCGGCGCGCTCGGGGCTGGAGGAGCTGGGAGGCGCCAAGGTGGGGGACAAGACCATCATGGATACGCTGATTCCGGCCCAGGAGGCTTACCAGGCGGCGGTGGAAAAAGGCGCGTCGCTGCCGGAGGCATTGGGCCGGATGGCTGAAGCGGCGGAGCAAGGCAAAGAATCGACGCGGGATTTAGTGGCGAAAATCGGTCGCTCGGCCCGGCTTGGCGAACGCTCGCGCGGGGTGCTGGACGCAGGCGCCACCTCCGGCGCCCTGATCCTGCAAACCTTTGTCCGGGTCCTCTCGGGCGCATCCTGAATGCTACACGCTATCTATGAAACTCAGTGAGATAATGACCCCGGATGTGCAGGTTGTCTCTCCGGACGCCTTGATTGTTGAAGCCGCCGGGAAGATGCGTTCGCTGGACGTCGGCGTTCTGCCCGTAACCGAAGGCAAGCGGCTGGTCGGCCTTATCACCGACCGTGACATTACCATTCGAGCCGTTGCCGAAGGACGCGATCCGAAGGGTACGCGGGTTCGGGATTGTATGACTTCTGGAACGGTATTCTGCTTTGAGGATCAGGACAGCGAGGAGGCCGTGATCCTGATGGAGCAGCAGCAAGTCCGGCGTTTGCCCGTGCTCAGCCGTGACCGTCAGTTGGTGGGTGTGGTTGCGCTCGCCGACATCGCGACCAAGCTCGGAAAAGAAATGGCCGGAAGCGCCACCGTCGCAGTCTCGTCACTTGATGCCGGCGCGTCGTCCGGGTCAGAAACGGCGTCCGGCGCAGGGCCGTCGCGATCAGGACCTCCGATCGCGAGGAACGCAAATCCTGCAGGGGTGTCGACGGCGCGCCAGGTGCCTAATATCCCGTCGCAAGCTGAGGGCGAGAGCGGACACGGCGGAAGCGGCGAGCGCGGTACCGCCGGCACCGGCACGCGTCGAAGCGACATTCCCATCGCGCGAAACTCGAACCCGAAGGGCGTCGACTAAGTTCGATTGAGATGAAACGGCCTTTGACGGCAATAACGGTGTGCGCCCTTGTTTTTGCCGTTTCTCCTCTTTGGGCGCAGAAGGTGGTCACCGAGGATTCTCCCACGCCGGAGGGCGCTTTCATCCTTGATGCTGCCAAGGGAGGGTTGGCAGAGATCAAAATGGGAAAGCTGGCGGCCGAAAAGGCGTTGGATCCGAAGGTGAAAGAATTCGGGAACAAGATGGTCGAAGATCATCAGAAAGCGAACGATGAGCTTAGGCAGGTCGCCAACGACAAAAAGGTTAAATGGCCGGACGACCTGACTGATGAGCAGGTTGCGACCTTCAAGAAGCTCTCACAACTGTCCGGTCCGGATTTTGATCGCGAATACGTCCAAGCCATGGTGGAGGATCATCAGAAAGACGTTGATGAGTTCCGCCAGGAAGAACAACGCGCGCAGGATCCGGAGTTGAAAGGATTTGTGAGCCGGACCTTGCCCATCCTTCAACACCACCTGCAGATGGCTCAGGATCTGCAGCGCCAGGAACCCAAAGGAACCAGCGGATCCTGACGGGCCTTGCGTCCAAGGCTTTTCAAAGGGAGGCCTCGTTGCCGCGGAGGGGCTGACGATGCAACGCGCCCGCAATTCCCACACAACCTCTAAACAATTGGCTTTGAACGATTAAAGGCGCGAATTGTACCTTTACGGGATCTCACAATGCTGGAATCTTATCTGTTGGCTGAAGCATTACGATGACAGCGCACACGGCAGAGAGCTTCTTTATTCCGGCAAAGCTTGATCGGAAAAACGGAGTGCCGTTGCATGTTCAGATTGAGCGTCTCCTCAAGGATCTGATTCGCCAGCCCCCGTACTCGGCTGGGGCGTTGTTGCCCGATGAGTTGACCCTTGCAAGCCGCCTTGGGGTCAGCCGCGGCACCGTCCGTAACAGCATCCTGAATCTGGTCCATTTAGGGCTGCTGGAGCGTCGCAAGGGTGTAGGGACCAGGGTCGTTCAATCCGGCCTCGTCGCGTGGGCCAGCCTGACGGGTGAAATGAGGCGAAAAGGGATTTCCATCCAGTCATTTTTGCTGGAAGTCTCGGACAAAACCGCCAGAGGGAAAGTTGCGGATGCACTGCAGGTGGCGGCCGGCACTCCCGTGAAATGCCTGGATCAGGTGCGCGGCTGGGATGAACGGCCGACCCTTCAATCCCGGTCATGGTTTCATCCCCGGCTTGGGCTTTCCGGTCAGGAGGATTTCCGCCGACCGCTTTACGAGCTTCTAAAAGACGAGACCGGCATCGTTACCGACCATGCCCGCGAAGAATTCCTCGCCGTGGCCGCCGACGTGCGAACGGCGCGCCGCCTTAAGGTCAAAAAGGGCACGCCCCTCCTGCTCCGGCTCCGAACTTCATTCGATTCCGAGGGCTGTCCGGTTGACTACGCCGAAATTCATTATCATACCGGAGATATTTCCCTGACGTTAACCTCACGCTGGGAACCGGTCGAGTAGCGGGTGGTGTTCGGTCACACGGCGGCGGCGGTGTGAAGCAAATACGCCTAGACAATGAGAGCTCGAGATTTTACCGTTTACAGGTTAGTTCCCCTCCCTGATCGCGGCGCAGTGACACCAAACGAGTAAGGGCTCCGGCCCTTCTCGCCTGAACCAAACCGATCAACCTCGCTTCTATGATGAACAACCGGCACATCTGCTATCTCCTCATAGGTTCTCCGGGAGCCGGTAAGGGAACCCAGGGCAAAATCCTTGGCACCATCCCGCGTTTTTTTTCATTGCACGTGCGGCGTTCCGAGACGCTTGCACCCGCAGGCCTCGTTGCCTGAGGCGAAAAAGGGAACCCCATGAAACAGACGGACGGTGAGGATGCCTTTCGCGAGCGCGAACTAGTGGCTTTGCACCCGTTATCCCGCGAGGTGCCCAACGTGGACGCGGCGGTCGCGGAACTCGCGCGTTATTCGGCTGAACTGACGTTGCCTCAGGGCACCATCCACGTCATCAGTGACGTCCACGGCGAAGATCAGAAACTGCGCCACGTGATCAATAATGCGTCGGGCACCCTGCGGCCCCTGGTCGAGCACCTTTTCCAGGAACATATGACGCCGGAGCGGTTCCGGGAATTTCTGGCGTTGATCTTTTACCCGGCTGAAGTCGTGGGCCGGCTGGAGCGCACCCTGCGCACCCGTGAGGAACGCAAGGCATTCGCCCAGCGGACGCTGTACGAGTTGTTTGCCATCGTGCGGGTACTGGCGGCCCGGCGCAGCCTTCGCCACGCCACGCGGATTTTTCCGGCCGAGTACCGGGAACTGTTCACCGAAATCCTGCACGCGCCCTCAACCGACCGCCATCGCGATTACGTTGACGCAATCGTCGATGCGCTGGCCAGCCACGACCGATTGTTGCACCTGATTCACCTTACCGGCCGCGTGATTCGCAACCTGGCGATCGACGAGTTGGTGATTGCCGGGGATTGCTGGGACCGCGGGCCCCGGGGCGATCGGGTCGTCGACTACCTCATGCAGCAGCCCAAAGTGGCCTTGGTGTGGGGCAACCACGACGCCTCCTGGATGGGCGCCTGCCTGGGCCACGAAGCGCTCATCTGCCAGGTGTTGCGCATCTCGCTGCGCTACCGGCGGTTGCTGCAGCTGGAAGAGGGTTATGGCATTCCGCTGGCCGCGCTGGACCGGCTCGCCCGGACGGTTTACGCTGATGACCCGGCCGAGAGTTTTGCGGTCAAGGCCGGCGGGATGCGTGAAGCCCTGACCGTGGCGCGGATGCAAAAGGCGGCTGCGATCATGCAGTTCAAGCTTGAGGGCCAAATGATCGCGCGCCACCCCGAGTGGAGCCTGGAGCACCGGCGTTTGTTGCACCGGCTCGATCGGACGACGGGCACCGTCGAGGTGGACGGGGTGGCCTACCCGCTCAAGGACGCGTGCCTGCCTACGGTCGACCCGGCTGACCCGTACGCCTTGAGCCCCGAAGAACGGGAATGCCTGGACCGGGTGCGCGCGTCGTTTCTGGCGAGCCAGAAGCTCTGGGACCAGATCCGTTGGATGGTGGCCCACGGCCACATGCACTTGGTGCGCGAAGGCCACCTGATCTTCCACGGCTGCGTGCCGGTCGATGAACAGGGCGAGTTTCTGCCCATGACGGTCGCCGGACGCACCTATCGCGGGAAGGCGCTCTTCGAAGCCATTGAACGGGAGATCTACCGGCTGATGGAGCACGGGACGGACGGGCCGGAAAATCTGGACCTGTTCTGGTACCTGTGGAGCGGGCCGGAGTCGCCGCTGTTCGGTAAGGACCGCATCACGACGTTTGAACGGGATTTCGTGGCCGATTCGCACACCTATCACGAAACCAAGAACCCCTATTTTCGCCTGATCCACGAAGTCTGGTTTTGCGAGAAGGTCCTGGCTGAATTCGGCGTCGACCCGGCAGAGGGTATGATCGTCAATGGACACGTGCCGGTGAAGGTCGAAAAGGGCGAGTCACCCCTGAAGAAGAGCGGCAAAGCGGTGACGATCGACGGTGCGTTTTCAGAAGCTTACGGCGACCACGGCTTTACGCTGGTGCTGGAGCCATTACGGACCTTCATCGCCACCCATCACCATTTTGAATCGGTACAGGCCGCTCTTGAGCAGGGGGCGGACATCGTCCCGAGCCGTACGGTGGTGCGGGAATGGGACTGGCCGCGGCGCGTGGCCGACGCCCAGCGTGGCCGCCAGCTCCGCCTGGCCATCAATCAACTCGAGCGCCTGGTCGAGGCCTACCGCAACCACGAATTAACGCAGGGGTTCCCCAGGTAGAGAGAGGAGTGTCGCGTTCGGCGTTCGGCGCGGAAGAGAATGCCACAAATGAGAGGAGGGGCTGATGCCGTCACGGGGTGTCCTCTTAATCTGTGTCAATCTGTGTAATCTGTGGACGTATTGCTTCTTTCTGCGTTGTCTGCGTGGTCTGCGGATGATCTGTTTGATCTGTGGACATGAATAAACTTCGACACGATGTGTTAAAGTCTGCGCCCTTCGACACGGCGCGACTTGACGCCCTGCTGGAAGATGAGGGCATCGACGTCCTCATCGCGACCTCCAAACACAACGTGCAGTACCTGCTGGGCGGCTATCGGTTTTTCTTTTTCGAGCACATGGATGCCACCGGGGTAAGCCGCTATTTACCGGTTGTGGTCTATCAGAAGGGCCGCCCCGGCAACACGGCCTACATCGGCTCCGAGCTCGAGGACTACGAGAGGCAGCTCGGTAAGTTCTGGCCCCGGGTCATCGAGACGGCCCCCAGCACCAGC
>JAFAUY010000319.1 GCA_019243005.1 Verrucomicrobiota bacterium
ACGTTAGCCGGACGCAGGAGTCGATCCCGCAGACGGAAGCCTCGGCGAACCTGGCGCAGCACGATGCCTTCGTCCACGTCAGGAGTTTCCTCTTGGGCGATGGCCTCATGCAGGTTGGGATCAAATTTCTGGCCTTTCGCGTCGATGGTTTCCACGCCGCAGCTGGTCAGAAAATCCTGCAGCTGTTTGTGCACCATGCTCATGCCCTCCAGCACCGCCGAACCGCCGCCGCCGGCTTGAGCCGCCTGCAAGCCAAGCTCAAAATTGTCGAGCACGGGAATCAGCCGTTCCAGGAACCCCGCATTGGCGTAGCGGATGGCGTCTTCCTTTTCCCGGGCGACGCGTTTGCGGTAGTTATCCAGGTCGGCCACCGCCCGGAGCGCCATGTCTTTGTACTTGTCAAGCTCGGTCCGGAGATCTCCGACCAGCTTTTGCAATTGGGCGCGCTCCGCTTCAGCTTCCCCTTCCACCTCAGCCGTGGCCGGATCAAAATGATTATTTTCGAAGCCCGGTTCCATCACCGGCGACGCGTCCTCATGATCAATCTCGATAGGGTCGGACCCGATATCGTCGGACCTGTCCGACTCGGGCTTGCCCGACGCAGAATGGCCGGCAACCCCCGAAGCCGTCGCCGCACGTTCGGTTTGACCCGCCTTGATGGAATCCTTCTCTGAAGTATTCATAATTTCCGTAAGGCAATCAGCGTGATGTCGTCGGTCTGCGGAAAGTTGCCCACAAATTCTTTGACTTCTGCGGTCACCCGGTCAATCACCGCCGACGCACCAGCCGCAGCACTGGCCTGCACCACGTCCATCAACCGTTTAATCCCAAACTCTATGCCGTTAACATCCAACGCTTCCGTCACGCCATCGGTGTAAAAGACGAAGCAATCGCCTTTCTCCAGGCAGATTCGGAGATCGCCCGTCACCCTATCGAAAACGCTCCCACTGTCAATTCCCAGGGCCATGCCGGGAGGATTGACTTTCGAAATGGACTGATCCGCCGCGCGGTACAGCAAGGGCGCATCGTGGCCGGCCCGGGCCAGGACCACCTCGTCGGCGCCCTTCTCGAGGATGAGGTAAGCCATGCTGATAAACATATCCTCCTTGATATCCGGGTAGAGCTGGCGGTTGACCTTGCGCAACACGGCCGCCGCCGAATCGGAGTTTGGGGCCAGCGACCGCAATACGCTGCGACACATGGCCATGATCAGGGAGGCCGGCACCCCTTTGCCGGAGACGTCGGCGATGACGATGCCGAGGCGCCGGTCATCCATCATAACGTAATCGTAGTAGTCGCCGCTCACGTGGCTGGCCGGGATGTTGATGCCGGCGATTTCGTAGCCTTCAATCGCGGGCGATCCGTTCGGCAGCAGGATGCGTTGGATGTCCCGGGCCACGTCCAGGTCGCGATCGATGCGCCGCTTTTCACTGGCTTCGTGATAAACGATGGCGCTGTAAAGGGCGAAGGCCGATTGTTCGACGATCGACTGAAACACGACGAAATCCGACGGCGAAAACGGCGTGCTCATCGGCCCGTTGGCAACCGCCAGCACCCCCAGCGGCTGGCCCCGGTAAATCAAGGGTGCGATCATGACCGAATCCAGGTGCAGCACCGCCTCTTTCAAGCTCTCCAGGTGCGGGTCGGAATCCCGGCTCGACAGGAAGAGGGGTTCGCGTTTCTCCCAGACCTTGCCGAGCAGGCCTTCTCCACTTTTGACGGTGTGCAGCTGCAGGAAGCTTTCCAGGGCCACGGTCGAGGTCTGGCTTTGCTGGAGAAGGTGGCGCGGAACCTCCACCAGCGGCGGGCAGTTCTTCGATAAGTAAGTCGGCAGCAGGGACTTGCCCGCCCGGTCAGCCAGGTAAAGCGCACCCCCGTGCGCGTCCAGGATGCGCATGGCCCCCTCCACGATCAACCGGTGAAGGTCCGACGAGCGCAGGTCGTCAGAGAACGCTTCCCCCAGCCCGTGCAGGAAATCGAACACCCGATTTTCTTCAACCTGAAGCTCCTCGCGTGATCTCTTGAGGTTCTCGATGTTTCGCCGTTGCTGCCTCAAGAGGAGCAAAAAGACCAAAGTTGCGGCAACAAGTAGTCCTAAGAAGAAAAAGGACCACATCGAGGACGATTATTTCGTGGCTCCAGTGCGAAGATCGTGCCGCAAGTACTCAAGGACGTCTTTGAAACGGGCGAGATTTTCCGGATCCGCATCCACCAGGGCTTCATGAGCCTCGATCATGCATTCTGCATGTTCGGTCTTTGACAGGGCCGGCCGGTTTGGAAGCATGGCCGGCTCCGAAACCGCCTCTCGGCCCTCGTAGGCCTCGATCTGAAAGAGATTGTCCAGACCGAGGTTCCGGAGCAAATCGTAATTGCGCTCATTGACGTTCCGGACGCGTAACACCCCTCCCTCAGCTTCGCGCAGACGCAAGGCGATCCCGGCCAGGGTACCCATGAACGTCGAATCCATCACCGGGCAATCCGCCAAATCAATGACGAAAACCCGGTAACCCCGATTCAGCATCTGGCGGGCGAACTCCTTCAGAGCCGGGCTATTCTGAAAAGAACCCTTTCCCTGAACCTTGACATGGACGGTTTTCCCGGCGACCCCGACCAGTATGGATGCTGGTAAACTCACTCTAAACGTAGCAATATCGTGTCGGCCTTTTGAGTGTCAAATAAAGCCAGCGTTCAAGCCGATGCCCTAACTTACTCCCAGGTGCGCGACTGAAGCAAGGCCACAATCCGCTGGTTCTCGATCAGGATCGCCCGCCACATCGTGATGGGTCCATCCACGGAATACTCCGGACCGACCACGGCGAACTCGGAGGTGTAACTACCCCGGGCACGGGGATAGTAAAGTTCCCGCCCCTCGACGTAGTTCTTGAGATTGGCCTGGCGGTACTCGAGCCGCAAGGTCAAATCCGCAGGCCGCTTGGCGCGCCAGAAAAAAGTAAAGTACTGGCCGGTACGCTCCTGCACCTCAACGCCGGTGATGGCGCCCCAGACGCGCCGGCGCCTCTCAAAATCGATCATCAATTCGCGCGTGGGGATCGGGGTGGCACCCGGTTTGACCAGGGCATTACGGAAGATCGTAAACTTGCGGAATTCGAAATCGTCGCTGAGCGCCAGCGGAAGGACATTTGCTTTCGGGATGGGCAAAGGATCATCCGCCCGGACGATCCACACGGTGGCGCTAACCGTCAGGAGGACGGCCAGCCCACACATCAAAAGCTTCATGGGCGCATGAAAGGGACTATGGGGGACTATGTCAACTCGATTGCTTGGCGGGTGCGAAATGGGCCGGGCAACCGCTCACGCTCATCGGCGCGGCGGGTTTTGGGTGTCAGTTGCCGGTCTCCGTTCCGGAGGAGTAGTCCCGGAGGGACGATCCCAGAGGGATGATCGAGTAGCCCGGCACTTCCGTGCCGGGATAGCAGGCCCCTCTGGGGCTTGCGTCCGGTCGGGACGCGGGGAAAGGGTGCGCCACACCGCCAAACGGGCACCCCGCCCCGGGGCGGACGCGGAGGTACGGCCTCCAGTACCTCCCCTTCCCCGGCCCACCGGCCCTCCCGGCTTTCCTACCGTCCCGCCGGGACGCCCCCCCCGGCTCAACCAAGTCGAAAACCGGGTAGAAAAGGTGCGCGCCCGGGCCGGGGCGCCGCGCCGTCACCGGCCCTGGCGCTGGCCTTGTCCCCGGCCTCACGCCTCCGGCTCGAGCATCCTGTCAAGGATCCTAGCTAGATGCAGCCGGGTGCCGTATGGTGGGTTATACCGCTTTCCTGGTAACCGGGATAAATTGACGATGGTACAGGTTCGTTACGAACGAGGGATTTACCTGCCCCAACTCGACCTCTGGTTAGATCCCTGGGATCAACGTGAAACCGCGTTTGTCTCCCACGCCCACAGCGACCACGTGGGGAATCATCGGCGAGTTCTCCTCTCCGAAATCACCGGCCGGCTCATGGCCGCGCGCCTGCCGGGCAAGCGCAGCGAACATCGCCAGCCTTTCCGCGTTCCGTTTAGTTTCCGCACCGCCGAGCTTACCCTCTACCCGGCAGGTCACATCCTTGGTTCGGCCCAATTGCACGTGCGATTGGACGGGTCCTCCCTGTTGTACACCGGCGATTTTAAGCTGAGGCCTGGGCGGTCCGCTGAACCGATCGAATGGGCGCAGGCCGAAACGCTCATCATGGAAACCACGTACGGCTTGCCGCAGTACGTTTTTCCCCCGACGGCAGAAGTCATCGAGCAGATACTGCGCTTCTGCCTGGAAAGCCTGGAGGATGGCGTGGTCCCGATCCTCTTCGGTTATTCTCTCGGTAAAGCGCAAGAGATCCTCGCCTCCCTGCATGGCTCCGGTTTACGAGTGAAACTACACCCGGCCGTTTACCGGATGACGAGGCTGTATGAAGAACTAAACCATCGCCTGCCGGAATTCGTTTTGTACTCGGAAAGCGATTCGCAGCCCGGGGTCATAATCTGTCCGCCCGGCGCAAACCGAACCCGCCTGGTTCAAAGAATCAAAAATCGCCGCACGGCGGTGCTGACCGGTTGGGCCCTGAATCCGGGAGCCGTTCACCGTTACCAGTGCAACGCCGCTTTCCCGCTCTCTGACCACGCCGACTACCCGGAGTTGGTGCGTTACGTGGAACTGGTGCAGCCTAAACGCGTCCTCACCGTCCATGGTTTTGCCCGCGAGTTTGCCGCGGATTTACGGCGGCGGGGTGTGGAAGCGTGGGCGCTGGGCGAAGATAATCAACTGGAACTGCTCATCCCGGTCACCGCGGTTGTGCAGGAAACGGTCCCGGCGGGCGGCAATGAAGATGCCCAATCGCCCTTTGGACGGTTCACCACGGTGTGTGAAGAAATCGGCCGGACTACCGGTAAGCTCAGGAAAATCGACCTGCTGTCCAACTATCTATCCACCCTGCCCCTGGCGGACCTGCCCGAAATCGCCGTTTACCTGACCGGGCACGCTTTCTCCCGGCCTGAGGGTCAGGCGCTGCAGGCCGGTTGGGCGGTAATCAAGCGCGCGCTGATGCAGGCAACTCATTTGCAGGAGGCTGATTTCCGGCGTGCAGCCGGTAACTTCGGGGACGCCGGGCGTGCCGCTTACCAAACCTTGATCGGCCGCACCTCGCCACAAGGGTTTTCGATCGGGCAGATCCGCGAAAATTTCCTGCGCGTGCAGAACGCCGCCGGCCCGATCGCCAAAGCCGAGGCGCTGGCCGCGTGGTTAAGTAGATGCTCGGCGCAAACCGGCAGCTACGTGGTCAGGATTCTGACGGGTGACCTCCGCATCGGGCTGCGCGAAGGTTTGGTCGAGGAAGCCATCGCCGCAGCGTTCGGGATGGACGCCGAAGCGGTTAGGGAAGCACACATGCTTACCGGCGACCTCGGCCAGACGGCGGTTCTGGCCAAGCAGGGACAACTCGAACGCGCGAGCATTACGGTTTTCCGGCCGGTAAAGTCGATGCTGGCCATTTCCGAACCTGACGGTGACGCCGTGGCGGACCGGATCAATCGTACCTTTTCCTCCGATCACGCCCTGGCTGAACAAAAGTACGATGGAATCCGGGCCCAACTCCATTTTGCCGACAGCAAGGTAGCCCTCTATAGCCGCGACTTGCGCACCATTACCGCTGAGTTCCCGGAACTTCAACGCCTTCAGTTTGCCGCCGCGTCCGTAATCCTGGACGGCGAGATCCTGGCCTACGCCGAGCACAGGCGATTAACCTTTTTCGACCTGCAAAAGCGGCTCGGACGCAAACGCACGGAAGACCTGTTTGCAGTTGAGGAGGTACCGGTCGTCTTCGTGGCGTTTGATTTGCTGTGGCTGAACGGCCGGAGCCTGCTGAAGGTCCCGTTGATGGAACGGCGGCGGCTCCTCGAGACCCTGGACTTTCCTGAGGGCGTGCAGGTCTCGCCGCTTCGCCTGATCAGGACCGGGCCGGAAATAGAGGAGGCTTTCCTGGCGGCCCGGCGCGCCAGCCACGAAGGCCTGATCCTGAAAGATCCGGGCAGTTATTACACGCCGGGACGGCGCGGTGGCAGCTGGATCAAGCTCAAAAAGCAGTTCGCCAGTCTGGACGTCGTGGTGGTGGCCGCCGAACAAGGCCATGGTAAGCGCAACCATGTGCTGAGTGATTATACCTTTGCCGTCCGTGACGAAGAATCCGAACGGCTGCTTACCATCGGTAAAGCCTATTCCGGCCTCACGGACAGCGAAATCGAGGAGCTAACCGAACATTTTCTCAAGACCACGATAAAAGCTCACGGACGCCTGCGCGAAGTGGTTCCTGAGATTGTTCTTGAGGTCGCTTTCGATGCAATCCAGCCAAGCGACCGGCACACCAGCGGGCTGGCGTTGAGGTTTCCACGGATCAAGGCGATCCGGACTGATAAAACCACCCGCGAAATCGACACGGTCCAGCACGCCCGGCGACTGGCCGGGTTAGCTCATCACTTCTGAGCAAACCCCGACCCAGCTGGTGACGCGCGTGCGTGGCAGAACCGTCCAGCCCCGCCTGGGTCGGGTTCTTATTCGGCGGTGAATCTGCCAGGGCCAACCTGACGAACGCCTTTCAGACGATAAATCCGGGCGAAAAGGTTCTTTTTTGGTTCGGGTGACGTAAATTTATAGCCGTTCGCGTTCAGGCCATCGAGGATTTCGGCCACGCTCATGGGGTTGCTTCTGGACTTTAACACTTTAACCACCGCGGGAGCGAGAGGACCGCTGGGAGACGTGGAACGCCGGCCGCGACTGCGCCCGTTGGCCGAAGTGGTCCCCGTTGCCGCGGCCACGCCCGGGCGACCTCCACGGCGACCCCGCGCGCCCGGCGGTTCGCCTGGCTTAGTCCGCTGACCACGCTCCGCCGCAGATCCCGCCCGCGAACCCGAGTCCTCGGAATTTCCCGTTTCTAACAGCCGGTTCAGTTCCGACTCGAGTTGTTCGATCTGTTCCTGAACCTCAGCGGCTTTCCTTAATGTGGAAGAAGATAGTTTCACGAGCGCAAACTATGCCTATATTTGTACATTGCAAGGTGATTAGTTATAGGTTAGTCGTTTCGGACGAGCATTTTCCGAAGTAAACGCGGCCGCGCGCCGGATATTGCTCCGGTTGAAACTTACCCGTCCGGGTTATCGTGATCCTGATAAGGTTAACAAATTCGGGTGATTGTGTTCCTTGTACCTCGACCCTGCAACGCGGTACACACCAACTAACCTTCCTCCCCGGCCGCCCTCCCTGTGCCGGTCGCGGGCAGATAACCTCACCCGGTTCCCGGCCGGCAGTCCCGTCTTGAACGGGGCCAAGGCCGCCGATCGCGACCGTCATTATCACCACGCTGGTCCATCATGCTTGCACCCGGCGCACCCTGGCCCGTCGCCCGGCAGGCGGATTCACCCGCAGGACCGCCGGCGTGAGCGCCGGGCCATCATCATCTTACTGGAACGTGACGGCGTCTTGCTTTATTGTCGGCGGTCCTGGTTATGGAGAGAAACTTGATTCCGTCCGTGATGGCGGTCCTCGAATCCTACCGTGACGACGGCGGGATCAATAACATTGATGGTTCGAACCTGCCCTCGAAGCGGGCGGTGGCCGAAATCTGCGAAGATCTACTGGAAGTACTCTTTCCTGGCTTTCACGATGAGGGGCCGATCGCCAAGGCGCAGGTGAGCGAGTTAACCTCCACGCGGCTGGCGAAGGTCTCTGGCCGGTTGCGCGAAGAGATTTTCAAAAGCCTGCGCACGAGAAAGCCAACCTGTCCGGCACAGCTGGCCGGTTCTATTACCCAGACTTTTATGGAAGATCTGCCACGGATCCGGGCATTACTGCGCACCGACGTCGAGGCAGCGTACGAAGGCGACCCGGCCAGCACCAGTTTTGAGGAAATTATCGTCAGTTACCCTTGCGTCGAGGCCATCTCGATTCAGCGACTGGCCCATACGTTATATCGCCAGGAAGTCCCCTTGCTGCCGCGCATCATGACGGAATGGGCCCATAGCCGGACCGGCATCGACATCCATCCCGGCGCCGAGGTGGGCGCCTATTTTTTCATCGACCACGGCACCGGCGTGGTCATCGGCGAAACCTGCCGGATCGGCAGCCACGTCAAGCTATACCACGGCGTCACCCTGGGCGCGCGCAGCTTTCAAAAGGATGAGCATGGCAAAATCAAAAAGGGCGGCAAGCGGCATCCGGACGTGGAAAATTGGGTGACCGTTTACCCGAACTCCACCATCCTGGGCGGAGAAACCGTGATCGGCGCCCGCTCAACCATCGGCGGCAACGTATTCCTCATGGAAAGCGTTCCGCCGGATTCCCTGGTCACCAACGAACGTTCCCAGGTGAAAATCGTGTCGAAAAAGAACCGCCCGCAACGTACTGAAAGCGGTTCAGGAATGAACGGGCAGACCTTCTTGGGGTACTTCGATTACGAGATATAGACCTTTTTTCAAGCCCGTTGAGCCCGGCCGCTTGCAGGCCGGTCTTTGCCCTTGGAGGGGCAACGGCTGGATCAACCAACTTGCAAGCCGGTGTAAAGCGATCCAAAACGGACCATTTTCCCTAAAAGACTTCCTCGTCGGCGTGCATCCCGGCGCCTTCCCGGATGGAGCGTAACCGACGGCGTGCGCCCAGGCGCGATCGCGGTCCGCTCACCAGATTGGTCAACAGCCCTGCAGTTGCCGTGATGGTCGCGCCCACGGCCAGGGATAACAGGCCGATTGCGGCGACGTTGCGCTTGCGTTCATTGATCTTTCCGGCCAACAGCAGTCCGAGCCCGCAACCGACGGCCCCTTGGGACACCGACAGCAGCGCAGCCGAAGTAATGGACAGCGCGACCGGTTTTTGAGAATCAGACATCATAATTGATTGTGGCAAACCCCTGAGCATTGTCTCAGCCCTCCTTCGGTCCGTCAATCCTTGGTAAGGGCGGATTGCGAAGCGTTTTGCGCAAAGCCTCGTGACTTGTAGGCCGAGTACGCGATAGTAAATCGAAACCTGCTCCATTGGTTCAAATCGTACTCAGACATGTCGAACACCTTGCATGCTCTCGTGCTCGCCGGCGGCAGCGGAATGCGTTTCTGGCCCTTGAGCCGTCGCGCCACCCCAAAACAGCTGCTGCGCCTCTTCGGCGAACAAACGCTTCTGGAGGAAACCGTCGGGCGCCTGGAAGGTTTAATCCCGGCGGAAAACATCCTGGTTCTCACTAACGATGATCAAGCCGCCGCGGTCCGGGCGGCTCTGTCGGGCCATCCGGCCGAAAATATCTTCAGCGAGCCGGCGAAGCGAGACACCGCCGCGGCGATTGCCCTGGGGGTAGGGCTGGTCGCGGCCCGGAATCCGGACGCCACGATGGTGGTTTTACCGGCCGACGCCAGGATCGGCGACCGGGCTGCCTTCCAATCGGATATACAAGCCGCGGCCGAAGCCGCCGAACAGAGCGGGCACCTGGTCACGATCGGCGTTACCCCGACCTGGGCCTGCCCGGGGTTTGGGTACATCGAACGCGGCGAACGGTTCGCCGGCAAGGTTCCCGATACGTACCAGGTGGCACGATTCCGTGAAAAGCCGAATCCGGATCTGGCCGAAACCTTCTTCCGCAGCGGCAACTTTTTTTGGAACGCCGGGATTTTCGTGTGGACCGTGCGGAGCATTCTGTCGGAGTTCAACCGGCACGCCCCTGACCTGGGCGAATTCGTCTCGGTGATTCGCAACACGCCGGATTTGCGAAGGGAGGTCAACGAACGATTCCCGACCCTGCGTAAACTGTCGATTGACTACGCCATTCTCGAAAAGACCAACCGCGTGCTCGTGAAGGCGGCGACATTCGATTGGGACGACGTCGGCAGCTGGACCGCGCTCGGCAAATACTTGAATCAGCTCCCCGGCCACAACGCGGCCAACTGCCCGTTGTCCGCACAAGATTCGGCTAACAACGTCATCTTTTCCGATGACAAACTGCACGTTGCCCTGCTTGGGGTGAACGATCTGGTGGTGGTCCAGACGCGTGATGCGTTGCTGATCTGCAATCGTCATGAAGCCGAAGGCATCAAGCATCTGGTCCCTAACCTTCCGAAAGAACTGCAATAGTGAAACGTTGGCTTGGCATTGACCTGGGCCAGGCCCGGATCGGGCTGGCGATTTCCGACCAACTCGGCGCGCTGGCGCATCCGTTGCGGACCCTGGCGAATTCGCCCCAGGTGCTCGATGAAATTTGTGCGGTGGTGACGGCCGAAGGCGTGGGCGGCGTCGTGCTGGGGTTGCCGAAAAACATGGACGGCAGCCTCGGCCCGGCCGCCACGAAGGCGAAAGCGTTTGCCGATCAGTTGCGGGCGAAGCTCCCGGCCCTGCAGGTCGTGCTCTGGGACGAACGGCTGACCACGATGGAGGCGCAACGGGCGCTGCATGCGGCAGGCCGGAACACCAAACAGAGTCGGAAAGTCATTGACCAGGTGGCGGCGCAAATCTTGCTGCAGAACTATCTGGACGCACAGGCTCTGTCCGGGAATATCTAAACGGCGTTGCTTGCGTCCGGATCGCCGCGCCTCGTGAATCATCCGTCCTCGGATCCGCCTTCGGAGCGACTTAAGCTCGTGCTCGCGTACGACGGGCGTCCCTTTAGCGGTTGGCAAAGCGAGCCCAATGGCAACGGGGTACAGGACCACCTGAGGGTCGCGTTACGAGCCGTTTCCAACCGCGATCTGGCCGTCGTCGGTTCGGGGCGTACGGACGCCGGGGTCCATGCCCTTGGGCAGGTGGCACACGTCGATGTTCCCCCGGGACGATATGACCCTGACACCTGGCGGCGTGCGCTCAATGCTCATCTCCCGGCGACGATCCGGATCCTGCGCTGCCGCCTTGTTCCCGCCACCTTCCATGCGCAGCATGCGGTCAAACGCAAAAGCTACCTCTACCGGCTCTGGTTGGAGGACACGTTGCACCCGCTCGAAATCGGGCGCGCCTGGCACTTTCCCTGGCCCATTACCCTCGCAGCGCTTATCCCGGGCGCCGAACGGTTGGCCGGCACCCACGATTTCGCCGCCTTCGCCGCAAACCGCGGCCAACCTGAAATCAGCACCGTTCGAACCCTCTATCGCGTGCGGGTCCGGCGCGCCGGTTGGCTGCTCACCCTCCATTTTGAGGGGAACGGCTTTCTTTATCGCATGGTCCGCCTG
>JAFAUY010000013.1 GCA_019243005.1 Verrucomicrobiota bacterium
ACGCCGAACGCCGAACGCCGAACGCCGAACGCCGAACGCCGAACGCCGAACGCCGAACGCCGAACGCCGAACGCCGAACGCCACTCGGCACCCGGCACTCGCCACTCTTCCCCCTTTGTGGCATTTGTGGCTTTGAATGGCCCAACCGCAAAATACGATCGCGATCGTCTACGATTATGACCAGACGCTCAGCCCTGCCTACATGCAGGATGACGTGTTGTTTCCCGCGTTCGGCATTCATGCCGGCAAGTTTTGGCAGCGTTGCGCCACCCTGGTGCAGGATGAAGGGTACGATAACGAGTTGGCCTACATGAAGTGTCTGCTCGATTACCTGGCCGTGGACCGCCCGACCAACGCTCAACTCAAGAGCCTTGGTGGAAAAATGAGGCTCTACCGTGGGCTGCCCGAGATGTTCGAGGAATTCAACGAGGGGTTGCTTGCCCCTCAATACGCCAGTTTCGGCATCAAGGTGGAACACTACGTGATAACATCCGGGTTGAAAGTCCTGATCGAAGGCAGCCGCCTGCGCCCTTACCTGCGGGAGGTTTTCGGGTGCGAATTCGCCGAGGACGCCGAGGGCCGTATCAGCTTTCCGAAACGGGTGATCAGCCACACCCAGAAGACGCAATACCTGTTCCGGATAAATAAAGGCCTGCTCGACATGACCCAGGACGTGAATGACCACATGCCTCAGGCGATCCGGCCCGTACCTTTTCCGCACATGATCTACATCGGCGACGGGCCCACGGATGTCCCTTGTTTCACGATCATGAAGAAAAACGGCGGCCAGGCCATCGCGGTTTATGACCCGGATGACCAGGAGCGTAACAGCTTTCGAAAATGTTTTAACTTGGCAACCCACGCCGACCGGGTCCGGCATATCGCGCCGGCCGATTACCGGCGGCAAAGCCATTTGCGGTTATTGCTGGAGGAAATGGTCCAGGAGATTGCCGGCCGCATTCTGACCGACCATCGCGCGGCCTCAGAAGCCGGCGTCGTGCGCGCCCCGAAGCATAGCGCGTAACGGGTAACGCGTTACCCGTTACAGCGCCACGTCGCCCAGGTAACAGGGCAGGCTAAGCGCGCGCAACTGATCCCGGCAGAGTGACAGACGCTCGGTTAACGCATGGTAACGGTCCACCAGTTCGAGCAAGTGGGCGACGGCCTCAACATCTTCACCCGTCAGGATCCCTTCGTCGCGGATGCGGGTTAAGGCGGACTCGACCGCCTCCGTCGGGGCATCAAGGTCCGGGAGCTCGACCCCCGTCCCGGTACGGCGGCGGAAGGATTCAGCGAGTTTGGCGAGGAACCGGTCAAAGGTGTGATCCAGAACCGTGAGCGGTTGATCCAATGCCGCTTTTACCGCCGCCGGCAGCAGGCGACGGCCCCGCACTTCCCGCAGCAAGGTAAGCTGCATGCCCAAAGGCTGGGCTACCCGGATAAAATTGCCGAGGCGCTCGCGCTCCCCGGGCGGGGTGTGTGGAAACACCATCCGTTCCACGGCCCGAAGCGCTTCGATCGGCAGGAGCACGGTCCTGCCGAGGATGAATTCCTGGTCTTTGAGGCCGCCCAGCAGGCTACGCAGGTCCGTAAAGTAAATGATGAGGTTACGGCGGAACAGGTCTTGGGGCAGCACCGGCCAGATTAACCGGGCAACCACGGAGGCGATTACCATGCCCGTCATCAGCCCGAGGTAGGCGTCCATCAACGAGCTGAAGGCAACCGGTTTCTGGGGGTTAAGCGCCACCACCGAGTTGATGGCGAGGATCGCAACCTGCATGCGGAAGCTGACGCCCTGGGTGCGCGCCGTGACGTAGCCGAAAATGTAACTAACCACGAAAAGGAAGGTGTTCATCGCCCAGTAGTTAGAAAGCAGGGGCATGATCAGCCAGAGCAGGGCGACGACGGGCAGGCCGCACACGATCGTCAGGAAAATGTTTTGAAATATCCGCAGGTCACCGGTACCGCCGGCATTTAGAAACGGGCGGCCGAAAATGCTGAAGATCCACGCGCACAGCGGAATGGCGGTCGACCCGGGGGGATGCAGCCACTCAACGATCAGGAAGGCCAGGCAAACGGAGATCCCGCCTTTGATGGCGGCCCGGACCCAGAACCAATCAATGGAAGGCAGGACCGGACGCCGCCTGCGCGGCGATAGCGGCGCCAGCCGCACGCGCGGCAGTTCGCCTGAGATCTGCCGCAACAGGTTAAGTTCGTCCCGGATCAAGCGCAGGGTCGCGAAGTGACCGAAGAACGCCTCCCCGGCCGCCGGTGACGCGTTGCGGAAAGTGCCCTGGTCCCGTAGTTCCTTCACCTTCGCTTCAAGTTCGGCGAAGGCGGCATTCAGCCCGGTCGCGGGCAAAGCGTAATCGTGCCAACTGGCGGCGCCCAGGACGCCGAGTTCCGCGTCTATCTCCGAAATAACCCGCTCCAGCTCCGGGCGGACCAGTTCGAGTAATTCCGCCTCCTCGGCACGGCGCCGTTGCAGTTCGAGCACGGCTTGGAAAAGGTGCGTCAGGGAGACCAGGAACCGCTGGTAATTGCCGAGGCACGCCTGGAAATAGGCGCTGCCCCGGCCGCCGGACTGCAGCAACGTACGCAACCCGAGAAGCTGGCGGCTGAATACCCGGCGCAGATCGACGACGCGCCGGGGGTCGACGGCCTCCCCCACGTACGCACGCGCTTCGGCGTTCAAGAGCCGGCGGGCCGTGTTCAAAATTTCATTCGCGCCTTTTATGAATTCTTCCCGCGCGTGACGGGGCCAGAGGATGCCGGTGACGAAAGTGGCGCTCGCCACGCCGACCAACGTTTCCAAGGTACGATAAAGGCCAACGTGCCAGACGCTGCTCGGGTTCGGCAAGCCATAGGTGGTTACCGAAAGGAGCGTGTTGCCGACCAGGAAATAGGCGTACGGCGACGACGCGGTGGCGAGATGGCCGAATTTGTACGACGCGACAAACACGACGACAAACAACCAGAATAAAAGCTCCCACGGCGTGTTGCCGTAATCACCGACGACCCATACCCCGATCAACGCCCCGATCACGGTCCCGATCGCGCGCATGAGCGCCTTGTCGGCGATGGCGCCCACGAAATGGGCGTTCATCAGCACGAGCACCGCCAGGATGGACCAGTTCGGGTACGGCAGCCGGAAGACCTGGGCGATCCAGAGCGCCAGCAGCATGGCCAGGCCGATCTTGATGCCATAACGCACCCGCAGGTCGCCCAACGGATTCAGGGCGGCCCAGTCCCACCGAAACGCCCGGCTCATCGCGGGTGCCGTCGGCGTGCTGGCAACTTCGGGAGGCGGCATGGCGGTAAGTTCTCCAGGTCGAGCCGCACGGGCGACCGGACCGGATCGCAATTACCAAAACCCGCAACCGTGCCCTTGGCAATCGCCCTTTACTCGTGCGCGAAATTCCGGAAATTGGCGCTGATATTACGTTTCACGCGACCATAAACGGTGCGAATGATGGTGCGAGTGGTGCGAAACGGCTGGAACTCATGGCCATAAACCTGCGTACTCCCGAGTTGGACCTCCTCGATTTACTGATGCCTTGGGTCTTCGGCATCGGGATCGTGGGTTTCCTCGCGGCATGGGTCATGATGACCATCCTCGAACGCGCGGGGCTGACGCGGTTTATCTGGCATGTGCCGCTGTTTTTCCTCGGGTTATTTGTCCTGCTCACCAGTTTGTTAGGCTTCCTGTTTCACCCATGATGCGTCGCCTGTTCAACTTTGTGTTAACCCTGGCCATCGTGGCCGGGGCCGCTTACGCCGCCTGGACGCTCTATCAGCGGTACCTCATGGACCCATGGACACGGGATTGCCAGGTCCGGGCCAACGTGGTCGGCATCGCGCCGCGAATCTCCGGCCCGGTCATCCAGGTGGCGGTGAAGGACAATCAGGAGGTCAAGCAGGGTGATTTGCTCTTTGAGATCGATCCGTCCGATTACCAGGCGCAGGTGCGAATCGCTCAGGGGCAGGTGCTTAACGCCGAAGCCAACCTGAGGCAGCGGGAACAGGAAATGGGGCGCCAGACGGACCTTTACGCACGCCACGTGAGCGCCCTTCAGGATTATCAGAACGCACAGGATAATCTAACCGCGGCCCAGGCCCAGGCCGAGACAGCCAGGGCCAACCTGCAACTGGCGCAGCTCAACCTGAGTTACACCAGGATCACGGCCCCGGTCAGCGGTTATGTGACTAACATGAACGTCAGTCCCGGCACGTACGTCAGTGCCGGAAAACAGCTGACCGCGCTGGTAGACACAAGTTCGTTCTGGGTCGCCGCCTATTTCAAAGAGACGCAGTTGCCGTCCATCAAGGTCGGCGAAAAGGCTCAAGTCACCCTCCTGGGGCACCGGGGTCATCCGATTGTAGGTGAAGTGCGCTCCATCGGTTGGGGCATTTTCGTCCAGGACGGCTCGTCGGACCCCTCAGGGCTGCTCCCCGAGGTCAGCCAGACGGTCGACTGGGTCCGGCTGCCGCAACGTTTCCCCGTCCGTATCCAGTTGGCGCCCGATCCCGGTTTGCCGTTGCGCATCGGACAGACGGTCTCCGTCGCCATGCGGCCCGACACTGCGAGCGCTCAGGCGCCGCCGGCCGAAACGGTGGCCCGGCCGTGAACACGGTGACGGGTAACGCGTAACGGGTAACGGGTAACGCGTAACGGCTTGTGTCTCGCATTTTATTCAGGGTTGCTACTGTCCGTAGGGACACCTGAAGCGGCACGTCCCACCGTCCAGGCCCGAAACCGGTCCCACGGTGGCTCCCGAACCCGTTACGCGTTACCCGTTACCCGCCACTCGACACTCGCCACCCTCAGTGCCATACTTCGCCGTTGCCGGATCGCGGCCCCCAGGGAGGGATGGCAGAGCGGTTTAATGCACCGGTCTTGAAAACCGGAGACCCGCAAGGGTCCGTGGGTTCGAATCCCACTCCCTCCGTTGTACCTTAACGTTCTCGAGTTAGATTAGCTCTGTGCGCTGGTTGGAGTTATTCGAATTCACCTTTTACATGGTCGAGACGTTCGCTTTACCGTTCGCCATCCTGGTATTCGTCTACGAACGCCGCAAGGCGCGCCAGGTCGACGAGGAGGAGCTGTACCTGAGGCTTTCCGACGAATACACGACCTTCTTAAAACTGGTGCTCGATAACGCGGATCTCCAGCTGCTCAACAAGCGGGCGCAAGCCCTCGATCTTAATGAGGAGCAACAGGAACGCCGGTTCGCGCTGTTCGGTATTCTGGTGAGCATTTTCGAACGCGCTTACCTCCTCGTCTACGAAGAGAAGATGAGCAAACAGACCCGGCGGCTTTGGTCTTCCTGGGAGGATTATATGCGCGAGTGGTGCCGCCGCCGTGATTTTCGCGGCGCATTGCCTGAACTCCTGGAAGGCGAAGACCCGGACTTTCGTGCGTACATCGAAAGGGTCGCATCGCAAGCGCACCGTCCGGCTACCCCGGAACCCGGGCCGCCGGTGGTCTCTCTACCGTGATCAGAACAGAGCCCGGCCAAGTTATCCAAGCGCCCTCCCTGGCCGGGCTCTGTTCTGACCACGGTGAGGGTCGAACAGAGCGCGGGCAAGTTGTCCAGCGCCCTGCTTTTGCGCGGGCTCTGTTCTGATCACGGTGAGAGTCAAACAGAGCCCAGGCAAGTTATCCAGGCGCCCGATTGGCACCCGGCCGGCGAGGCGAATTGCCGTCAGGTCCGGTCCGGTCTCTGCCATCAGTTTCTCGCGAGCCGCTTGTTTTATTGATCGACAAGGCCAGCTTCGATCGTACCGGTAACAGTGCATATGAACAAGATGCGGGTGTGGACCGGGGTACCGTACCCCCTGGGCGCAACATGGACCGGGGATGGCGTCAATTTTGCCCTCTACTCCGAGAACGCTACTGGAGTAGACCTTTGCTTGTTTGATGACCCGGAGGCAGATCGTGAATCCGTTCGCATTCGCGTCATCGAGCGCACGGATCACGTCTGGCACGTGTTCCTGCCGGAAGCCGGTCCGGGACAACTTTACGCTTTTCGGGTGTATGGGCCTTACACCCCTTCCGAAGGCCACCGCTTTAATGCGTCCAAGGTACTGCTTGATCCGTACGCCAAAGCCATCGCGGGCAAGATTAACTGGGGACCGGAAATGTTCGGCTATTCGTTAGGGAATCCGGCCGAGGATCTGAAACGTGACTACCGCGACAACGCCTTCGCCATCCCTAAAGCGGTGGTCATCGACCCGGCCTTTGACTGGAAGGGCGACCGGCCGCCGCGCATTCCGATGGTCGAGTCGGTCATTTACGAGGTGCACGTGACGGGATTCAGCAAACTCTGGAATAAAGTGCCTGAAAAAATTCGGGGCACTTACGCCGGGATCGCTTCACCGGCGGCAATCGACTATTTCAAGCGTCTCGGGATTACCGCGGTAGAGTTACTGCCGGTTCATCAGCACGTCGATGACAGCATCCTGCAGGATCGGGACCTCACCAACTATTGGGGGTATAACTCGATCGGCTTTTTTGCCCCGGAATGCTTTTATTCCAGCAAAGGGGTGCTCGGGGGCCAGGTGACCGACTTCAAGGAAATGGTGCGCGCCCTGCACACGGCGGGCCTGGAAGTGATCCTGGATGTGGTCTACAACCATACCGCGGAAGGTAATCATCTGGGACCAACGATTTGCTTCAAAGGGATCGACAACGCCGCGTATTACCGGCTCGTTCAGGACGACCGACGCTACTACATGGATTATACCGGATGCGGCAACACCCCCAATACGCAAAACCCGCGCGTGCTCCAACTGATCATGGACAGCCTCCGCTACTGGGTCACGGAAATGCACGTGGACGGTTTCCGCTTCGACCTGGCTTCTACGCTGGGCCGTGAGGAACATTTCGTCGAGCGTGACGCCGCGTTCTTCGACATCCTGCTCCAGGACCCGATTTTGTCGCAGGTAAAGCTGATCGCCGAACCCTGGGACGTAGGTGAAGGCGGTTACCAGGTAGGAGCCTTTCCGGTGCCCTGGATGGAATGGAACGGCAAATACCGCGACTGCGTCCGCCGTTACTGGAAGGGGGATGACGGTACCCTGGGTGAATTTGCCTACCGCATCACCGGCAGCCCCGATCTATACGAGTACCAGGGTCGCCGGCCCTACACGAGCATCAATTTCGTCACCGCCCACGACGGTTTTACGCTCACCGATCTCGTTTCCTATAACGACAAGCACAACGAGGCAAATGGTGAAGGTAACCGCGACGGAGATAGCAATAACAATTCCTGGAACTGTGGGGTAGAAGGCCCGACCGACGACCCGGAGATCAATCGCCTCCGACGGCGCCAGCGGCGCAATTTCCTGGCAACCCTCATCTTGTCGCAGGGAGTCCCGATGATTAACGCCGGTGACGAGTTCGGGCGCTCCCAACTGGGTAACAACAATGCTTATTGCCAGGATAATGAGCTCACCTGGTTTCATTGGAACTGGTCGAAGGAAGCCCAGCAACTTTTCAATTACACCAGCCGCCTCATCGCACTCCGCCGTGAGCATCCGGTATTTCGCCGGCCGAAATACTTCCTCGGCCGCAAAATCCGCGGAACCGACGTGAAGGACATGATGTGGTTCAACCCGAGCGGCACCGAAATGACGGAGAAGGACTGGACCAGCGGGTACGGCAAGTGTTTTGGTGTGCTGGTCAGCGGAGCCACGATCGACGTGCGGGACGCGAAGGGCGAACCGGTACGCGATGACACTTTCCTGTGGTTGTGTAACGCGCACCACGAGCCGTTAACCTTTATTCTGCCGGGCAGAAAAGAGGTGCAATGGAAAACCATCCTGGACTCAGCCGAAGAGGACGGATTCGTCGGCAAGGACCGGGTCACTCCCGCCGGCGAAGAGATCGAGTTAACCGAACGGAGCCTGTGCCTGTTGCAGCTTTCGTCCGGTGAGGAAAGCTTTGCCCGCGAGGAATCGTGGACCGCCAAGGAGGGTAAGTCCCCGTCGAAGACACCGTCCAGAAAGGAATGATCAATTACGTGCAATCCAGAAGGTTTTCGCAAGGGCCGGATTGGGATGGAGCCGGCGTCTGGTACCGGACATGGGCGGTCGGTAAAATCGAGGTAAGTGTGGCGATCCTCAATCCGCCGGGTGAGTTACTGCGCCGTTTGCCCCTCCGAAAGGAGGCGGGAGAAGATTATTACTCCGGGTACGACCCGCAGGGGCAGCCGGGAGACCTGTACAAATACGAACTGGATGGCCAGCTCTTCCCGGATCCCGCGAGCCGTTTCCAACCCCTCGGCGTTCACGGCCCGTCCCAGGTGGTGGATGCCTCCCGGTTTTCCTGGCGCGCGCAAGGCTGGAAACATCCCGGGATGCATGAACTGGTCATTTACGAACTGCACGTCGGCACTTTCACGCCGGAAGGGACGTATGCGGCCATCCCCCCGCATTTTCCTCACCTCAAACGGATCGGGGTCAACGTGATCGAACTCATGCCGGTGGCCGATTTTCCGGGCCGCTGGAACTGGGGTTACGATGCCGTCAGTTGTTACGCGCCGAGCCGGGCCTACGGCTCACCCGATGACCTTCGCGCCTTTATCGATGCGGCGCACGAGGCCGGCCTGGCGGTGATCCTGGATGTGGTTTACAACCACTTCGGGCCGGATGGAAATTACCTTGGAGCTTACGCTCAGGATTACTTCAATCCGGAACACCATACCCCCTGGGGTGCGGCCTTTAATTTCGATGCGCCCCATGCCGGACCGGTCCGTACGTTTTTCGTTGAGAACCCGATCTACTGGCTGGAAGATTTTCACGTCGACGGCTTCCGGCTGGACGCCACGCACGCCATTCCGGACGATTCGCCCAAGCACGTCATCCAGGAAATAACCGAAGAGGTCCAGAAACGCGGCGGCCTGGTTATCTGCGAGGACCCGCGCAACGACCGTAAACTGATCCTGCCGCGTGAGGCGGGCGGTTACGGTTGCGACGCCGTCTGGGCGGACGACTTCCATCACGTCGTGCGGGTACAGATGACGCAGGAAAATGAAGGTTACCTTGGTTACTTCAAGGGAAGCGTCGCCGAAATCGTCAGGACGTTGAATGAAGGCTGGCTTTTCACCGGTCAGACCCAGATCGACGGCCTGCCGCGGGGCACGAAAGGAAATGACCTGCCGCCGGAACGGTTTGTGGTCTGCGTTTCCAACCACGACCAGGTCGGTAACCGCGCGTTCGGCGACCGCATGAATGCCATCATCGCCCCGGCCGCCTACCGCGCCGCCAGCGGCCTGCTCCTGCTCACCCCGTACACGCCGATGCTTTTCATGGGACAGGAATGGGCGGCATCCACACCGTTCCTTTATTTTACGGACCACGAGACGGAGCTCGGGCGCAACATCACCAAGGGA
>JAFAUY010000109.1 GCA_019243005.1 Verrucomicrobiota bacterium
CAACCCGATGAGCGCACCCTACGTCCCGGCCAGCCGGCCCACGATGTACTTTATCGGCGTGTCGACCGCGCAGTCCTCCATCATGAAGGTCTTTCCCCGCTGGGCAGAAAACCTGGGGATTGCCGGCGCCCAGCTCACGGGCATCGACTTCCCGCTGCACGCCGAACCGGCCGCCTACCGGGCCGCTGTCGAGTTCATCAAAAACGACCCCCTCTCCCAAGGCGCCTTAGTAACCACGCACAAAATCGACCTGTTCGCCGCCTGCCGGGATCTTTTTGACGAAATCGACCCGCACGCCCGGCGGTTGGGCGAGACCAGCTGCTTATCAAAGGCCAGCGGCAAGCTGGTCGCCCACGCCAAAGACCCGATTTCGTCCGGGCTGGCCCTGGACGGGTTTCTTCCCTCCAACCACTGGCAAAAGACCCGGGCCGAGACTTTCCTGATCGGCGCCGGCGGCTCGTCGATCGCAACCAGTTGGCACCTCATGTGCAGCGAACGCAACGACGGGAACCGGCCCGCGCGCATCATGGTATCTGACCGGCAGCCGTCCCGTCTGGCGGAGATGCGCCACGCGCACGCCGGCTTCGGCGCGGACATCCCCGTCGACTACCTCGAGATCACCGGGCCTGAAGACAACGACGCCGTGCTGAGTCGTCTCAAGCCTGGCTCGTTGGTCATCAACGCCACCGGCCTGGGCAAAGACGCGCCCGGTTCGCCGGTGACGGACGCCGCCGTGTTCCCACAAGAGGGCATCGTCTGGGAGTTCAACTACCGGGGCGACCTCGTGTTCCTGCGCCAGGCCAGGGCTCAAGCCGCGGCACGCAACCTCCAAGTGGAGGACGGTTGGACGTACTTCATCCACGGTTGGACGCGGGTTATTGCCGAGGTGTTTCACCTCGACATCCCGGTGAGCGGGGAAAAATTCGACCGGCTTTGCGAGCTCGCCGCCGCGGCGCGCTAGCCGTTTGGAGGCCACCCGATGAGCAAACGGATCCTGATCACGCCGCGCTCGCTGACCCAGGGCCGCAGCCCTGAGCTCCAGCCCCTGGAAAGCGCCGGCTACGAACTGATTTTCGCGCGCCCGGGCCAGACCCCGACCGAAGATGAACTTCTCGAGCTCATGCCGGGCTGCCGGGGCTGGCTGGCCGGGGTGGAACCGATCTCCGAGCGGGTGCTGCAGGCGGCCACTGGCCTGCAGGCGGTCAGCCGAAACGGGACGGGCGTTGACAATATCCTCCTCGAGGCGGCGCAACGGCTTGGCATCAAGGTCCTGCGCGCCGAAGCGGCCAATGCGCGGGGCGTGGCCGAACTGGCCATTTGCCTGGCGCTGGCCTCGTTACGGCACCTGCCGGCGCTGCACCTCGGCTTGAAGCGGGGCCAAGGGAAGCTGATCCGAGGCCGGGAGATTCGCGACCGGCTTTTTGGCCTGATCGGCTGCGGGGCTATCGGCAGGATCGTGGCCCAGTTGGCCATCGGGCGGGCGCTCGGGTCGCGGCCTTTGACCCTTACCCGGACGACTCGTTCCGGCTGAGGGTGAACTTCACCTGGGGGTCGCTCGACGAAGTCTTGGCGAGCGCTGACATTCTCAGTTTGCATTGCCCGCCGGCCTCGGGCGGGCAACCGGTGATTGGCCGCAAAGCCTTGGGCCGGATTAAGGACGGATGCTGCCTCATCAACACGGCACGCGGCAGTTTGGTCGATGAGGATGCCATCCTCGAGGCCCTGGACGCGGGCAAACTCTCAACGTACGCCACCGATGTGTTTCAAACCGAGCCGCCTGACCCGGATTCGCCTTTGTTGAGGCACGAGCGCGTCATCGCCAGCCCGCACATCGGCGCGTTCACCGAAGAAAGCGTTCAGCGGGCCACGCAAAAGGCCGTCGAAAACCTCCTGAGTGCTCTGGCTTGAGCATAAACCCGCCCGGGCACGGGTTTCACCGTGCCGCCCGAAAAAAGGGCTTCGAGCCCAGGCCTAAGCTCGGTTAACTTGCTGAAGGAGAGCCATCGCTCATGCCACGGCGCAAGAAAGCGGTCCCGATTGATCCGGCTCGAAACATCCTCGAGGTCATCAGCAGCTTGCGTGACCAACTGCGCAAGTCAGACCAGAAGGTGGCCAACCTGGTACTGCAGAACCCCACGTTTGTCCTTAATGCCACGCTGGCCAAAACGGCTCGACGCGCCGGCGTCAGCGAGCCGACCGTCATCCGCTTTTGCGTGGCGATCGGTTGCGACGGCTTCCAGGATTTCAAGCTGCGCTTGGCGCAAAGCGTCGCGCTGGGGATGCCGGCCACCCACTCGGTCTTGAGCGCCGATGACCCGGTCCCGGCGATTGCCGAAAAAATCTTCGACTACACCATGAACACGTTGAACTGGGCGCGCCGACGGTTGGATAAGCAGTCGCTGGTTCAGGCGGTCGACGCGCTGGAAACCGCGAAGCGGATCGGGTTTTTCGGTTTTGGCGCGTCAGGCATTCTGGCCTTGGACGCTCAGCAGAAATTTCCCCTCTTCGGCGTGCCCTGCCTCGCGCACACCGATTCGCACCAGCAATTTATTGCCGCGGCTATGATGAGCCCGGGGGACGTCGCGGTGACCTTCTCGAACACCGGCCAGACCTTGGGCATCATCGAGATTGCCCGGGTGGCCCGTCAAAACGGCGCGACGGTGATCGGGGTGTCGGGCAGCGCCAGCCCCCTTCTGCAGGAGTGCGACATCGGCCTGATCGTCGAAACGCTTGAAAACACCGACCTGTACACGCCAACCATCTCGCGCATCGCCGGCTTGGTCATCATTGACACCCTGGCGACAGCCGTGGCACTGCGGCGCGACGCTGCGCACGACGCCAAACTCGCGCGGATGAAACGGCGGTTGGCGGCCATGCGCATCGGGCAGCCGTTTGCGATCGCCCCGGATCCGGGGCAAGCGGGGCAGCAGCGCACGGCGCAGGCAAGGGCCACCCCCGAGGACCCAGAGAATGATCGAAGTTAAAGCGATGCCTTATTCCGGCCCGCTGGCCGATGCCCTCCAGACGCCGTACGCCGGCACGGAATTTTTTTGGCTCGGGCAAGCGGGTTTTCTCTTTCGCTCGCCCGGGTTAACCTGGGCCATTGACCCCTATTTATCCGATCGGCTGGCCGAGAAATACTGCGGCCATGAGTTCTCGCACGAGCGCATGATGCCCGCACCGCTCACCGCGCCTGAACTGCCCGAGCTTGATTGGGTTTTCTGCACCCACCACCACGGCGACCACCTGGACGGCCCCACCCTCGAATGGATTGCGGCTAACCGTTCCCGCACCCGGTTCATCGTCCCGGCGGGGATCGCGACGGAAGTAAGCCGGCTCGCCCTGCCGGGCGACCGGGTCGTGTGGGCGGAGGCCAACCGGCCGCTGGCGCTTGCCGCAGGCTTCGAGGTTACGCCGGTGCCGGCCGCCCACGAAACCTTTGGCTATGATGCCGCGGGACGTCACCGCTTCCTTGGCTACATCTTTCGCCGCGGTCCTTTCAAACTCTACCATTCCGGGGACAGCATTCCCTACCCCGCCTTGGCCGAGCGCATAACGGCCCTTGGCCCGGAGGTGGCGTTGCTGCCGGTGAACGGGCGCCGCCGCGAACTGAGCGAGCGCAACATCGCGGGCGGCGACAAGCCCTGACCTCTAAGGTACCATCGTCCTAGCCCGGTTATGTCGCATCCTCCCGCTCCCACCATTGCAGCACGGTTAGATCGCCTTCCGAACTCCGCTTACCTGCGCCGGATGGTCGTTCTGCTGTCGTTAGGCGGCTGGTTCGAGTTTTACGACCTGTTCCTGACGGCTTACATCGCACCCGCCCTTTACAAAAGCGGGATCTTCACTCCCACCATGAAGGGACTTTTGGGCCTTGAAGGTATCGCCAGTTTTGTGGCCGCCTTCTTCGCCGGCCTTTTCATCGGGACCCTCGGCCTGGGCAAGCTCGCGGACCGCTTCGGCCGTCGAACCATTTTCAGCTTTGCCCTGGCCTGGTATTCGGTTTGCACCGCGGTCATGGCCTTCCAGAGCACAGCGGCGTCGATCGATTTCTGGCGCTTCGCTGCGGGCATCGGGGTTGGGATGGAATTGGTGACGATCGACACTTACCTCTCGGAGTTGGTGCCGAAGCGGAACCGCGGCGCGGCATTCGCTTTCAACCAGTTCGTGACGTTTTTGTCTGTCCCGTTCGTGGCCTTGCTCTCCTACCTTTTGGTACCGGTAAATTTTGGGAAGGTTGAAGGCTGGCGTTGGGTAGTACTCACCGGCTCGTCCGGTGCAATTCTCGTCTTCTTCATTCGGCGCCTCCTGCCCGAATCGCCCCGCTGGTTGGAACAACGGGGCCGACACCAGGAGGCGGATCGCATCCTGCGCAAAATGGAGGAGCAGGTTCAACTTGAAACGAAGCGACCGTTACCGCCCCCCCAAAGCGTGGCCGGAGACCGGTCGCAAACGGCCGGTGCATTCAAGGAGATTTGGGAACCACCTTACCGTTCCCGAACCGTTATGCTGACCGTATTCAACCTGTGCCAGGCGATTGGCTACTATGGTTTTGCCAATTGGGCACCCACGTTCCTGCTGTCCAACGGCATCAACGTCACCAAATCGCTCGAGTACACCTTCATCATCGCTTTGGCGAATCCCGTAAGCCCATTGCTCGGCCGTGCGATCGCCGAAAGATACGAGAGAAAATGGCAGATCGTTTGGTCGGCGCTTTCGATTGCGGCCTGCGGTCTGCTATTCTCCCAACAGAAGCTTGCGGCCGGCGTCATCGTTTTCGGCATCCTGATTACGCTGAGTAACAATTGGATGTCGTTCGCCTTCCATGCTTACCAGGCAGAACTCTATCCGACCCGCATCCGGGCGCAGGCCGTCGGCTTCGTTTATTCGTGGAGCCGGCTTGGTGGAATCATAGGCGGTTTCGTGATTTCGTTTATCCTCAGGTTCTACGGCACCAGGGGTGTGTTCGTCCTTATCGCCTTGTGTATGGGTATGGTCGCGATGGTGATCGGCGCGTTCGGGCCCCGGACCAACGATCGCCGGCTTGAAGAAATTGCCGGGTGACGCCGGCAGCGACCGATTTCGGCGCCCGCAACGACTTGATTCGGTCCGGACCTTTACTCCAAAGGGACTAACCGCGCTCGCAAGCACGGCGCAAGGTAAGAAGCCGGAGAATAGTCCCGCTGGACCCATTGACCGGTCACTCCGAGCGGGGGTAATTTCACGCGTGTGAAATCAGGCTGCACGTGGCAAGAGTTGTACCGTCCCCGCCTCGTGCACGCTCACTTTTCAGTCAGGGGCGCCTCCTTAAATCGACAAAACCAACAATCAAACACACCAAAATCATTGGGTTAAGCACGCGTGCCATGAAATCCTCCTCTCGCGAAGACCAAAAGCTGTGAGGCCCCGCATTTTCAGTATCATGTCTCAGGTGTCCTGCGCATCCGGATGGACGACGGCACCGAGTTCGATTGTAAGGCCGGCGACGTTTCGTTATTGCCGTCCGGGCACGATGCGTGGGTGATCGGCGACGAACCGGCGGTGGTCGTTGACTTTCAAGGCATGATCGACTACGCCAAGTCCAAATAAATCGCCTGCCCTGATGCGATCGGGTTACCGAGGCGCCCGATGGGCTGCCGCCATTTGTGTCGGATTTCGCCGGGGCGCCATTTGCGTAACATCGCCCGCAGGGAGCGGGCCATCCGTTTCCAGACGGGGACCTGAACGCAATAACGCAATCAGCCGGTTACGGCCGGGTGCATCGAGCTTTTCGTAAACCGACTGAAGCTGCTTTTTAACGGTCAGCGTGCTTTTATGTAAGCGCCGGGCAATCTCGGCGTTTGGGTGCCCTTGGCTGGCCAGCCAGGCCACGTGCTGCTCGCTCCGGCTGAGGTTGGCCCACAAAGCGAGCTGGCGCTCGGTGAGAACGTCGTCGTTTTCGCCCAGACACCGGTTCCAAGATCAGCAGGCGGACCTGGGCCCCGCGCACCAGGCACTTTTCGGCAAACATCACCTCGCCCTCGGTGGCGCCGGCGCAGATGGCCAGGTCCCCCGGGCCAACTTTCCAGGCGCCCAGGGCCTCATCGATCCGGTCGCCCACCGCCGAGGCGGCGAATGGCAGGTTGATGGTCAACCTCAGCGCTGGAAGATTCGTTGCAGGAAATTAGAAAGCGCAGGTCGCCAGACGAACATGCTGTGCGTCCCGGGCACGACCGTATAGCGGTGGCGGATGTTTAGCCGGGTGAGTTCGGCATCGAACTCCGTATTTGCCTTCCCGACGATGAGATCATTATCACCCGTAACGATATCGAAAAGGCAGAGGGTCTTATTGATCCGCTGCGGATCCTTCAATGCGTCTTTAAACTCGTCGGAGAACGCCTGCGGCAAAATGCCGGGGCTGAACGCCCCGATCCAGTCGAAATAGCCCAGGTGCACGAGCCCAGTTTCGATCGACTGCAGGCCGCCCATCGAGAGCCCCGCAATGGCGCGCTCCCGCGGCTCCGCACTGATGTTGTAGTGCGTTTGGATAAACGGAATGATGTCGTGGAAGAGCTCCTCGTCGACTGCCCGCTGATTTCTCACCAGGTAAGGTTGAACGTCGGTGAGGAACTCACCGCTGGTGGCCGGCGTCGGCTCCGGCGGCAGGGCGTGCGCCTCCGGGACGACCACGACCATCGGCACGGCCTTGCCTTCAGCCAGAAGGTTATCCAGGATTTGCGCCAAGCGTCCCTCGGTGACCCACGAATAGCGCGTGTCCCAGAAGCCGTGGTAGAGGTAAAAGACCGGCAAGGGAGCGTGAACTCGGTCGTAGCTGGGCGGGGTGTAAACCAGGAGCCGGCGGTTTTGGCCGAGCGTGGTCGAATAGTAGGTCTCATCGCGTACGGTGCCATGCGCGCCGTTTTGGACGTCCAGGAAATCCGGGGGATCCCCGGGAATCAACAGCAGGCTCGTGTTGACGTGCCGTTGCGGTTTGGGCAGGTCGTTGCCCGTGTCCGGGACGATGACCCCATCGAGGTCGAACCGGTACTCGTAGAGGTTCGGTTCAAAGGGGCCCAACGTCACGGTCCAGAGGCCGTTTTCCTCTTTGGTCATCGCGGTGGTCGTGGTGCCCTGGGCCTCGTCGACTCCGCTTTTAAGTCCCATCAGCACGCTGACGGCATTGGCTTTTGGCGCGAAGAACCGGAACGTGACGCGCCGGTCGGGCAGAATTTCGCGGCGCAAAGCGCCCCCGTCTTGCAGGGCTTACGCGAAATTATCGGGTCCCCTCTTGTTGCCGACGGCGGCCATAAATCCGCTTCGGGGCACGGCGCCAATCTGCTCTCGCCCGTCTTGCGCTGACCAGTATCCTTGCGCATGAGCCTCCGCATCACCTGGTTACGCGCGTTGCAGGCCCCGTCCTGACTTTTTTCTCCCCGTCATTTGCGGGTGCAGCCGTCCCTGCAACGGCACTGGTGCCGGGACCTTTAAGGTTGAAACCGGGCTGTCTCCAACGACGCGCGATTTTACTTTATATGTCCATTCACCAATCTGGTGAGTTCAAACATGGTGACCTGTGTTTTGCCGCCAAAGAGGGCCTGCAGCTTGTCATCCGCGTTGATGTTACGCCGGTTCTGGGGATCCTGCAGGTGGTGTTGACGAATGTACTCCCAAACCTTTTTGGTGATCTCAGTCCGGGGCAGCGGGTGCGAGCCGACTACCGCCGCCAGCACTTCGTCGGGCTGAACGGGTTTGGCCAGGGCGCCGGCGGCTTTTCCTTTGGCGGTGTTTGGCTTGGGCATGCGGTCCTCTTTAACTGCTTCGGGTCAGGGACGCCAGGGCGAAAACCGGCGTTGGCTTGAGAAAACGTCTTTCTTGGGTCCAATCAGCTATTCGGCCGTGAACTGCCCCGGGCCGACTTGCCGGACGCCCTTTAAGCGGTAGATCCGTGCGCCCAAATTCTTCTTGGGGTCACGCGAGGGGTATTGGTAGCCGTTGCTCCGTAAGCCCGCCAGGATCTCGGCCACATTCATGGGCGTGCCTTTCGCTTTGAGCACCTGCACCACCGCCGGGGCCAGCGGCCCGCTGGGCGATCCGCGCCGGCGCCCCCGGCCGCGCGCCGCACGGGTCACCACCGCACCCTTGGCCCGGCGCTCCGCGGGTGGGGTAGCCGGTTGCTTTTGATCCTCCTGCCGGTTAGACGCGCCATCCGCGGCTTCGCCCGCTTGAAGCAACGCGTCCAATTCCTGTTGCAGCCGTTCGATTCGTTCCTGCAGGTCGGCCGCCCTGCGCAAGGTAGAAGAAGAAGGTGTCACAGCTGCAGGTTAGACGCACCTGCCCGCTTGGCAAGGTAAACTGCAATTTTCGGGGTTCTGGTGCAGATTTCTTCAAGTATATGTTTTTGTCGGCTGAGGGGCTTTGCGGATTTTATGCGGCCAGGGCGCCTCGCGTTTTCTACGCCCCGCATCATCGGTACCGTCCAGGCGATTACGAGACCTGGAAGTACCTTGCGCCTACGCAGAAGGCAGCCTGGTCGCATCTTTGTGAACCAAGGCTTTCGCGTCATCGCTCATGATCGTCGGCGCGCACCATTACATCGATTCGTCCACCGTCGATGCGTTGGCTGAATTGCAGAAGCTCGGCGGCGCGCGAGTGATTCTTGCGACGGCTCCGAGCGCAAAGGCGATCTCTGACGTCGTCAGTGGGCTGGGTGTAAATGGCGATCTCTTGATTGCGGCTGTGGCGAACGATCCGCTCACCGTGAGCGTGATGCCGTTATTGGCGGGCCGGCGACAAATCTCCAGCTGGTATTCCGGCATCGCCCGCGACTCTCAGGAGGCGGAATTCTATCTGCGCGTTTTTTCCGGCCAAGGGTTGTCGAACGCGGACACCACCGGATCCGGTACACCCGGCGTGGTGACGGCCAACGGAAACCAGGTGAGTTTTCGCAACCCCTTCCTCTCCTTTATTGCCCGTCAACTTGCTTCAGACGAACTGGCCCATGTTCGCGCGCTCCGAACGACCATCCCTGAGCTTGGGGGCACGCCGGTCGCACGACCGACGATCGATCTGGACGGCGCCTGGCAAGCATTCGCCAGCGGCGCCGGACTCCATCGACCATTTCGTCCGCTTGAGAGCGAAACGGATTTTCTTCTGGCTGCGTTTTACTTTGAGGAGAATGATGTTCCAGCCCTCCGCGGCGTCGCAAGCCTTCTTCAAAGCGCCACGGTAAAAGACGCGATCACGGGAACGCTCGGCGATGAAGGCTACCACGGCGGGTTCTTGCGCTTGGCCATTAGTGAGATCGGGCTGGTGGAAAGGGGTGTTCTGCAGGATGCAGAACGAATCCAGAGTTATCGCAACCAATTGATTGCCAACCCGGCAGACGAATTGCCAGGGTTGTTTGATCAATCGGGCAATCCCTTGCTTGCGCCCGTGAATGCTTTGGGCCAAACGCCAACGCAAACCGCGCGCGAGCACCTTAACCTCCTTTACCTCAACCGCAATGCGACCGCGGGCGGCTTCTTTCCGAACGGTTTGAACGGCGCCATCAGATAACGGGTCCTCCGGTTGGCGATTCGGACGAGTGCCGGGGAGGTACAAAACCGCGAGCTGTTCTCCTTGTGCTGGCCAGCCCGAACGGCCAGCGCCTAGGAAGCGGGGATCAAGATAGATGGCTTCGTCACGGGGTCATCGCCTCCCGTTGGAGCAGGGCAGTCTTGCGTTGAACACCCCAACGATAACCCGACAGGTTCCCGTTGCGGCGCACAACCCGGTGACAGGGAATCGCTACCGCTAAATCATTAGCTCCGCACGCCTGCGCGACGGCTCGCGCCGCTCTGGGCATCCCGACCCGCCTGGCGATCTCCGTGTAGCTGACCGTCTTACCGGCGGGAACTTCGCGCAGCGCGGCCCAGACTTTCTGTTGGAACACTGTTCCCTGCACATCCAAAGGCAGATCAAACCGGGTTCTGGGTGCCTCAATGAAACCGATCACCTTGGCCACCGTCTCCTCGAAGGTCTTGTCCCCTCCGACCAGCCGCGCCTTGGGGAAACGATCCTGAAGGGCGCGCGCCAGCGCGTCGGGATCGTCGCCGAACTGGATGGCACAAACGCCTTTGTCCGAAGCGGCCACCAGCACGCTGCCGAGTGAACACTCGCCGACGGCAAAGCGGATGGTTGCACCTGCGCCGCCGTCACGGAACGTCGAAGGGGTCATTCCCAACGTCTGCGTGGACTTCTCGTAGAACCGACTGTTCGAATTGAATCCAGCATCGTAGATGGCTTCGGTCACGGTGTTTCGATCAGTTAGCGCTTTGCGGACGCGCTCGCTGCGGCGCGCCGCCGTGTAAGCCTTCGGCGTGACGCCGGTAACTGCCACAAACACCCGGTGAAAATGATGCGGACTCATGGCAACCGCTTTTGCCAGCGCGGTCAGGTCGAGCGGTTCATCGGAAGCTTCGATGAGCTTACACGCCCGTGCCACTTTGGCCGCACGTTCCTCTTCCAAGGTGGGACCGGTCGGACGACAACGTTTGCACGCACGGAAACCGGCGGCTTCCGCTTCCGCGGGCGTGGCATGAAAGGTCACGTTCCTGCGCAGAGGCGGCCGGCCCGGACAGGATGGGCGGCAGTAAACGCCCGTGGTTTTTACGGAAAAGACAAATCGGCCGTCGGCGGCCTGATCCTTGTCGAGTACCGCCTGCCACTTGGCATCGTCGGACGCGTAGGAGCCGAAAACTTCTCTGGGTTTAACGTTCATAGTAGAAGCGGATTGATGAATACCTCCACTCTAACAACCCGTGTGACAGGCGGAACTCCGGTTCTTGCTTTCAGCATCAAAGTATTTTCCGAGCGCGGGGGCGTGCAGTGCGTTGAGACGCTGCACGGAAGCGATATAGTGGGTTGCGATGTCCAGAGGATCCGGCCATGCGGGGAACCTAGACAAAGATTCCCCTAATTCTTTGGCAGCTTTTCCACCCCTTTGCCCGGGTTAGAAACGTCGACCAAATCGGGAGTGGACACCGCCCGGAGTTCCATCCTTTGCGCCTCCGTGTCAATGCGCCTGGTGCGGCTAAACGGAGGCAACGGCACCGGTCCGCCGGATTTCAACGCCTCCAGCACCCCCTCCAAAACCCGCACGTCGGCAAAGCCTTCTTCGCCGTCCGGTTCGGGATCGGTGCCGTTTAGAATGCAATCGGAGAAGTACTTCAGCTCGCCGCCAAAATGGTCCGTGTTCTTGAAGGCCTTCTTGCGCTTTTCTTGACCCACCGCCACCGTTTGCTCCATGGGCTGGCCGAACATGTACGCTGGGTCCAGCATCACGCTACCCTTTGGCCCGAGCGCCACAAAGCTGTTCACCGGGCCGCCGTAGTAGCTCAGGGTGAATTGTGCCAGCCGATTGCCGGGGAACCGCAGCGTCACCGCGACGGTGTCGTCAAAGGTCTGGTCAAAGCCGGTCTCGGGGTGGCGGGTACCCACGGCCGCGACCACTTCCGTCGGTTCGTCGCCGAAGATATAGCGCGCGGCGTTAACCGGATAGGGTCCCATGTCGAGGACCGGTCCGGCCAGGTCGCCCGAATGCGCGCGGTGATTCGACGCGTCGAGCGGTTGCGCAAAGGTCGAGGTAAAGGTATGCACCTGGCCCAATTGGCCGGAGCGGACTACCTCAATGGTCGACAGGGTGCCGGGCTCGAAATGCAGCCGATAGGCCACCATCAGCTTGGCCGAGGCAGTTCGGGCCACGTTGAGGATCTCCCGGCACTTCGCCGTCGACACCTCCAGGGGTTTTTCGCTCAGCACGTGGATGCCCGCACGCAAGGCAGGGATGATGAACTCCGCGTGCCGCCAGTTCGGCGTGGCCAGATAGATCGCATCGAAGGTGCCGGACGCCAGCGCCTGCGCAAACGTTTCGTAGCTGAAAGTCGTCTGGACCTTGTACTTTGCGCCCAGCTGCTGCGCCTTTTTCGGATCGGAGGTTACCAGGGCCGTGATGGCGGAGTTACCCGTGTGTTCCACGCCCGGCATCATGTCTTCCTGGGCAATGTCGCCCAGCCCGACGATGGCGTAGCGCACCTTCTTGTCTGACCCGAAACCCAATGCTTCTTTGATTCCCATGCTTTGTCTCCTGGTTTATTAAAAGCCTGCTTTTACCTTGGGGTTCGCGCCAGCACGGCCGGGCGGATAGCGCCTCTTTCGCACCAACGACATCGTTTCCTACCGAAAGGAAATCGGACTCGAAGGGGAGCTCAATAACGGCCTGCTGGTCGTTCAGCGGTTCCTCAACTGCGATCTAGAGGATTGGGCTGCCGGCGTGATCAAGCGGCACCTGGAGAACGGCCCGCTACAAGAATTTAGAATCGCGCTGAAAGCACGAAAGCTACTTGCCGGCCCCACCGGGCTGGCACCGCGGCTGCGCGTATCAGACCGCCAGGCGGTGCCACTCGGTCAGAGATTAACGCTTAGAGGGTGTGTGGGAACCGAGGCCGGTGAGCTTGGTCCGCCTGAGCCTCCCACACAGCCTCTTACAGCAATTTGCAAAATAGCTAAGCATTCGGCTGATGCAGTACGGTTTCCCGGCTGCTTCCTGATCACCGTGGTTTTTTAGGTTTCTCTGTCCTTCGAAAGACCGATGCGGGTGTGCCGACCCTTCTGTTTTGTCACACTCTCTTCCAGAGACTTAGCCTTTCGTCCCTGGTTTGCCCGGCGCTCTTGCTCTGGCTCTTGTTCCGGGAGCGCGTCCCGCAGGGGGTCTTGAAGTTCGCCAACGTTTCTGGTGAATCGGCTGATGCGTTTTTCCAGTTCGGCGTCATCCTCCGGCGGGGCGTTTTGATGCCGGCGGCCCTGCTCAAATGCGTCGGCCAGCAGGTACGCCTCCGAAACGACATTGAAAAGGGAAGCGAACGTCTTGTACTCGCTCAGGTTGAAATCCTGGTGGGTGTATTGTGCAGCGACGAGAGCAACATACATCTCCCAGGCTCGGCGGTCCCGTGGATCAAGGTACGGCATGAACGGTAACCTAGGCCAGGCGCCCGCGATTTTCCAATTAAGATTCTAGTATTTGTGGAACTATCAGGCGCAGGGCGGCCATGGCCTCGCCGGGGTTATAAGTGAAGCGCACCAACCAGAGCGCAACCCAGGGTTGCCGGGACGATTTTAAACGTCCACAATGGTCCGCTCCCTTTTCTTGCCCGCGGCCGTGATGCGACGTTTGGGCTGCTCGGGCAACTGGAGCTTCAGCCCCTGAACGGCCAGGTAATCTGCCGCTCAACAGCGCTCCTCACCTGAATGGGTAAGCGCAATCCCGGCCGGGGACCCCTATTATCGACGACCGGCAGCGGGTTGGCGCGACACGTGCGCTGGCTTGGTAGGCCACCGAGGCCCTTCGCACACCGATAAGAACCATCTGACCTACACTGACCATCCTGACTTATGGCAACGGACATGTTTCTGGACATCGACGGCATCAAAGGTGAGCCAAAGGACAATGCGCACGCCAAACGGATCGACGAACAGGTCTGTGGTTCCGCAACGATGCTCGGGTTGGCGTCGGCCCCGAAAGGTCCTTTGAGCCCGGGGGCGCGGTTGGCTCAACATTACCGGCTGCTTGAAGAGCTGGGCGACAGCCCGCAGGGCGTGCAATTCCTGGCCGAGGACCTCCGGTACGGGCGTCGGGTGGACCTGCTGGACTTAAGCCGGGAGTTTGCGTCCGACGGCCTGCGGCTGGCGGCGCTCCAAGATGCGGTGGAGCGGGTGCGGCAGGCCCCGCACTGGCGGCTGCGGGAGGTTTACGGGTTAGAAACGGTCGAGGGGGACAGCGTGCTGGTGGAAGAGCACGCGGGGGGGCCATCCCTCCTGGAGGTGCTGCGCTGCCGCGGGGCCTTGAGCGCGCCGGAAGTGGTCTGGCTGGTAAACGGCTTGGCACCGCTAGTCGATCATGCCCGGGCCCACCGGCTGGAGGACGTGGAGCTCACCTTGCGGGGCATCCATTTGACCGGCCCGGACTCAAGCGGGAGCGCGACCCAATCGGCCCTTTTACAGCAACCGCTGACGGCATGGCCGGAGTTGGAGCTGAAGGTTAACGCCATCGATTTCCCGTTCTCGTGCGCCTCGGCGGCCGGCTGGGCGGCGGCGGTCACGCAGGTCGGCAACGCCACGGCGGGCGGACCGCGCGGCAGCTACGTGCACTTGCTGGGTTTACTGGCCTACGAAGCGCTGGGCGGGTCGCGGGCCCGGGTGGAGGCCACGGGCCGGTACGCGCCAGTGGCGGCCTTAGGGGAAGAAGGCAACGCCGTGCTGCGGCGGGCCTTGGCCGATGAGTGGCCCTCCGGGGGCGAGTTAGCCCGGCGGTTGGCAGCCTCCGTCGGCGATGCCGGACAGACGGAGCCCGTTCCTGAGGGCGAGGCGGGCGGGGGCCGTGAAGCGCTCCCCCATGCCGCACCCGCAGACGTTTTAAAGAAACGCTCCTTCCGGGAGGATGGAGTGCCGCGCGGCACGCTGTCGCTCGGGCTGGTCGTTTTGGTCGGGCTCGGCAGCGGCTACGCTTGGCACCAGGCGACCTGCCGTCCTCGCCTCCCGGCCATCGAGACGCAGGCCCAGTGGACGCCGGCACGGGGCCCGAGTTCACCGGCCTCGCTGGCCTCAGCGGCCGCCGGAGCCGCCACGCCGGCGTGGGACACGGTCCCGCCAACGGCCATTGCTGACCCACCACCGGCACCCTCCCACGGGGAGGTGGATTGGGTCACGGCGGAGCAACCCACGCCTTCACCCGTTCAAGCCGCCCCACCAACGTCCACCGGCCCGGCGTTGCCGGGCCCAACCGTCGCGCCTGCCACGCTGGATTCGACCTTACCGCCGGTCGCCCCGAGCCCCACCCCTCCGCCAGCGGAAACGCCCGTCGAAACGATGCCCGTCCCGGAGGGGGGCATCGACACGAGCCCGCAGGCGGTGGTACTGCCGGCGTCCCCCGCCAGCAACCCTCCGACCCGCAACAACGCGCCGGCGCTGGAGCAGGACAACGCAGCGGCGACCCCGGCTGCCCCCGGACCGAAAGCGCGAGGGAGGCATGGTTACAGACCCCGGCCGCTCGCCCGGCCCCAGCCGCAGCCCACGTTTTGGCAGCGGCTGTTTGGCCACAAGGAAACCAAGAAACCCAAGGCCGGCAAACCCCGGCAGTAACGCCCGCGGTTCAGAGTTGCTGAAGCAAATCCTTCCAACGCTGCCAAGCTTCGTCCCGGGCCTTCTTGTTCGGCTCCGTCGCGTCGGGCGCTTCGCCCGTGCGCATGAACCCGTGGCCAGCGCCTTCGTAGGTTACGGGCTGGTAGGTCTTGCCAGCGTTGTTCATCAACGCCGCGCTGGCCGGCACGGTCGCGGTCACGCGCGCATCGTTGCCGCCATAAAAGCCGTACACCGGGACGGCAATCCGCGCGATCGCCTCCTCCTGATCCGGTCCCGGGCCATAAAACACAAACGCCGCCTTAATCTGGCGGTTATTGGTGGCGAAGCGAAAGGCCTGACCCCCGCCCCAGCAGAAGCCGGCAATGACAACCTTGCCATTGGCCGCAGGCAGTTGGCCGACGTACTCGGTCACGGCCTGCAGGTCGGCGGTGACCTGATCGGGCGGCAGCGCGCCGATTGCCTTTCGGACCTCGTCCGGACCGCCCAGTTCAGCCGTGCCGCCCCCGCCCGGCGCCATGCCGGACAGCAGGTCGGGCGCGATGGCCAGGTAGCCCGCCTCGGCCAGTTGGTCGACGACGCCACGCACCCAGTCGCTCAAGCCAAAGATCTCATGGACCACCACCACGGCAGTCGCTTTGTCTTTGCGCTCGGGAAAGGCCAAGAAACAATTCACCTCGCGCGGACCGTGCTGGACCTTGACCCATTCAAGGTGACGAGGCGAGCTGTCCAGACGCGCTTTGGCCCAGTCCTGGGCCGGCGCAGAGGACGTGATCAACGAAGCGATGAAGAGGATCGTCCAGGGTTTCATAGGCTCACCTCACCATCGCTCCCGGGGAAGCGATTGTATAGTACCAACGCCGCGGCGCCCTTCAGCGGAAGTGGCCGGAAGCGCCCGAGCTTCAGCCTTGGAGGATGGATAGGCCGGTTTTGGGTTGCGTTTGGATAAGGACCTTGGCCAACCTGGAGCAGTCCTTTGAGAATCGGAATTGCCGGCTCGGTGGCACCAGCCCTGTCACCGGGAGAGCGACGCAGCCGGCTGGTAGCTGCGCCTTTCCTTGTCGTACCGCAACGAAGAGTTTGCGGGCGTTCCTCTTCAGACAGGCACGATGCCTGCCTTCCTCACCGGAATCGTCTGCAACGTTTCTTGGCTGATTCGAAGGTGTTGCATTACTAACTCGGGTGGCGTGTTCCTTACCCACTCGGAGAGTGAAAGGTCCTGGAAGCGGTTCGCCTTGCTCCGGTACGCCCCAATTTTTGGCGAGCGCCTCCCTGGGGGTATGCCGAGTCCAATCCGAAATCAGCGTCGTGTTACCCTCCGAGAACTTACCGTCATCAAACACCAACAGGAACTCGCAGCCGTCCGGGTCAAGCCCCTGGATCGAGTGAGGCGTACCGGTGGGAAAATACCAGAGGTCGTTAACGGTGACGTCCTTAACGTAACTTTTCCCAGCATTATCGATGGCCGTAATCCGCGCGTTACCGCTTAACATCAAAGCCCATTCCGCCGCGTCATGCCAATGCAACTCGCGGATGCCGCCCGCGGTCAGGCGCATGTTCACACCTGCAATGTCTCTTGAAATGGGAAAATCCTCGACGGTAACCTGCCGTGACCAGCCGCCTTCCTGGACCCGGCGATGCTGAACGGAGAAGGAGTTCCAGAAAGTCTTGACCTCCCCGTGGTCGGTTACGGGTGGCAGAAAGCTGTTGGGGCTGGCGTCCCGCAAAAGGCGGTTTTCCGGCCCGGGATCGGTTGCACTCTGATCCTGTTTGGCGGCAGCAAGCTTTTGCAGATCCTGGCCCTGCGCTCGACGACCCGCAAGGGCGATGGCCGCCAGAGCGGCCGAGGTGCCGGTGAGAGAGGTTCGTCGATCGTAACCTTGCGGCTTGGCCGATGCCGAAAGAGAGGGACCTCGGTGATCTGTGTCAGAAGAGTTAACTTTCATGATCAAGTTTCCTGCGTTTCTAGAATCAACTGTTAGTAGGTTCAGATAAAGCTTTCTTAATCAGCGAAGCCAGCCGCTGCGACGAATGTCTATCGTTCATGTAGCGTAGCGAAGCGTCTGCCGATGGCCTAACTGCCGGCCTTGATCGCCAACGCCTCCTTCCTTGATGGAACCGAACGGCCCGGCGATGAAATCACCCCGGCCCGGGGACCTCCGCAGCCGGGTTGGAAAAGAGGGAAGGCGGCGGACTGGATAATATGCAGCAAGAAAAACTAAGCCGGGGCTGCGCCCCCGTTCGCCTCTGTTTCCGGCAGATGCCAACGAGACCACGCCCCGATCAACAGCGGCGGAAAAATGCAGCGATTTCCGGCCACGGCTTCCTCACGCAGGCGCGCGGCAAGAGTTTCAATGCCGATTTCGGCTGCGGTCGCCACGTCAAAACGCTCGATCATCGGAATCAAACTGCGCACGGTCTCTGCAAGGTACTCGTAAGCCGGAGAGTCGGGACCGCCTTCCAACCGACCGGTCGCGATCATCCGGGGCGCCGGCAGCCCAGCGCAGAGATAGGTCGCGAAGAGCCGGGAACCCATGTCGGGCTCGAAGCGGGCCTTTTCAAAAACGTTAATGATCCAATGGAGGCATTGGCGGAAGAGCGGAGCTTCAGGAACCGAGTGAGCAAAGTGCATATCCATTTCCTGAAACGCCACGATACCGCCGGACCGAAGGTGCCGAGCAAGCGCCCGTAACCTTGTCGCGGGATCAGAAAGATACAGGAGCACAAATCGCCCGATCAACGCATCGAAGGTCTCGTTGCAGACAAACGTCTCGAGTTCTGCCACGACAAAGCGGACCCAGGAAAATCCAGCGCGATCGACTCGGGCCCGCGCAAGGGCGATCGCCTGTTCTGAGCGGTCCACGCCGACGACCAGACCCGAAGGCCCGACCAGCCTGGCCGCCAAAAGGGACACGTCCCCGGCTCCACAGCCGATGTCGAGCACCCGCGTTCCAGGGCACAACCCCGCGCGCCGGAGCACGTCTTCGGTGAGATCCGCATAGAAGGCACCCTGGCGCATCAGCCGTTTTAGCTCGGCATCCGAGTGACCGAGCACGTAACCGGGGCGTTCTGCGAAGTCGTTATCGATCATCTCGGGTCCGATTCAACGAACGGAATGTTACGTGGGGTTAGCGAGGCACTATAAGAAGCAACGGATCAGGATCAAGCCGGTCGCCGTTAATCACCGGAATTTCCCTCTCGCAACTCCCACACCATTCGCCACAAGCGGTCAGATTCGCCCCGGGCCCGTGACGGCCGAGAGGCTGCGCTGAAGCTGTTGGACCCGCGTTTGCAGCTGCGTCATCTCCTTTTCGGCACGTCCCAGGCGCTCAAGCGTCTCCGTCCGGCTCGGCCTATTTTTTGGCATAAGCCAAGGCAAGGCCCCAAGGTGCATTTCCGCAAGCAAAAGTGCACGATTCCGAACCCTTCATTCAGGCAACAAGTCTCGACGCAAGACCGCAAGTTTGCTCCCAAGCCGGAGTCGAGGCGGGTAGATCACCGGGTTCTGGCCCGATCGGACCCGGGAAGGTGCCAGGAGTCTCTCCCCAAACTCGGCCGCCAACCGCCCAAGTGCCTGAGAGCGACTTTCCATCCCCGCCGCGTTCAGCCGTCGCCGGTCTTCGCGCAACAGGTCAGCCAAGTCTCGTTCGGCAAAAAGCGGGGAGAGGTCCTTGGGGCAAGGATGGCTCAATCAAATTGAAAACCGGTGTAGCGGTCGGCTTTACCGGTGCCAGTTCGCGTACCAAAACTCAGGGAAGGCGCGGGCCAACGCTTTCCCCTCGAGTCGCGGAGCAAATGGCTTGGCGTGCTTGCGAGTCAGCGCACCAAGCTCGGCAAGGCGACGCTTTGCCTCGTTAACCGCGGCTGTCTGCCCCTTCGGGTCATGGGTGGCAGCGGCATCCCGCCAGATGGATCGGCCCGCCAGGAAACCGGACGCACCCGCCCGGCACGCGATTTCGACCTGGGTCCTGAAATGCTCGTAACCCACTCCAGCCGAGAGGATGACCCAAGGCACGTTCACCCCGTCGTTTAATCGCCGGCAAGCGTCCAGCGCTTTGGTTTTGCCCTCGCCGGTTTCGACGTAGCCCGGGAACTCGACCTTGAGCATGTCGACGCCTAAGGCACTAACCTCGTGCGCTGTCTCCACGATGCCCTGCACGCGACGCTGTTTCCATGGCTCACGTTTTGGGTCTTCTCCTTCCAGCGGGTACCAGATCGGTTCGACGACCAGCGGCAGTGAGAGTTCCGCGCACTCGCGCACCAGCGTGCGGATCACCTCGCGCTGGTGCTCGGCCACGTCACTGTCGGGCCGATAGAACCAGAGCAGCTTGCACACGTCGACGCCGAGAAGCTTCATCTGTTTGAGGCCCCAATGCTCGCGGAACCGGGTCTTACGGGTAGCCGTCGACGGTTTATAGTCTTCGTCTTCAATGCTCGCCATGAGTCCCACCGAACCGGGCAGCGCGCGCGAGGCAATGGCCTGCGCCAGCCCAAACCGGGCGTCCAACAGGAAGGCGCTGCATTCCGGGGCCAGCGCACGGATCAGGCTGACCTTCGCCTCGCCCGTTCTTTGGTAATCCACGGTCCCGGGGTCGGGATCGAGTAGTTCCTGGAAATCTGACAGGTGGTCCAGCGCGCAGATGAGGAAGAAGCCGTCCGGGCTGGTCACCCGCTGGAAACTGCGCAGTTTCCCGGGGTCAATGGCGTTTGGTTGGGTACTCATAATTGGTTTGTTTACCGATGGATAAGGGTGAATGGTGAGCGCCCTTGGTCAGGGCGCCCGTGATTGGCCCAGGACCAGCACGGTTCCGGCTAAAAACGTGTCGCCCAACCCGATCGTCGCGACGGGATGTTTCAGGTAAGGGGCGGCGCAACACGCGACTGACCGGCCGTTGTGGTCGCGGAGAGGGCCGCACGGGGGTTCCTGAAACTCGGCGTGGGCCGGCAGGCCGGCCGGGCGGCAAGGCCGTCCTTTCTCCGCCCGACTGGCTGCGAGCAGGCACCCGCACAGGAGCGCCTCCAACTCGCGTTGCGGGTCGCCTTTGGTGAGGGTTAAAGCCCACGCGTCGGCGTGGACGCAGAGCCGGGCCAGGTCGAAGGCTTTGCTGAGTTTATCAGCCTGGTCGATTGCGTCGTTCGTTCCGGCCCAGAAGCCACGAAGCTCGGCATGGTTCATGCCCAAGGAGGTGATCACGCCGCCCAGCTTCTCCAGGACCAGGTCCCTCACCCGCGCGGTCGCGCAGTCGCCGAGTTCCAGATGGACGAGGGCAAGTCCGCGACGCTTCCAGGCTTGGACCAGCGCCACCGTTTCCTCCAGCGCGCCCTTGAGCTCCTCTTCGGCTAGTTCGTTGAAGCCGGAGAGGATGCCGGCCCCTGCACGTCCCGCCGCGACGATGCTCTCACGGTAAAAATCCGGGTCGTCGTCCAGCCGCTCGTTCCCGAATCGCACGATCGTGCGACTTGAACGCGCAGGCAGGGCAGTTCCAACCCTGACGCCCGCCGTGAATTCAAAGATGTAATGGGCCGGTTTGCTTCCAGGGACCGCCGGCAGCTCCGCGCGCCGGACCACCCCGCCGGGGATCGCAACCTGAATATTGGGATGAATGACCGATAACTGCCGCTCGCTACGGTCTTGCAGGCTGATGAGGGCAGGCGCACCCAGGACGGCCAGCGTCTGCGCGGCTTGCGCCCCGGTTCCTCCCAAACCCCAACTGGCCACCTCGAGGTGCTTTTCCACCCAGGTGCCACCTTCCGGCCACTCCAGGTGAAACTCGCCGCCAATGCCGGCGCCCGCCCGCTTAAACAGTTCCCTTGCCAACACCGATTCCGGCGTGCCGTCCGCCGCCCCCAGCAGCGGCCGCGCCTCATGCAAACGCACGTAGCCGTCCAGAAAGGTTGACAGCCCGCAGAGGGCGAGCCGGGCATCCTCCACGTAAATCGGTAAGCGTTCCAGCAGGTCGCGGTACCTTTTGCGCCAATCCATGGCGGTCACTCCTTGACGGCACCCCCCGTCAGGCCGCTGATGATATGCCGCTCGAATGCCAGGACCAACAAGATCAACGGAAGCGTCACCACCACTGAAGCGGCGGCGATGTCGCCCCACGGCACGTAATGAAGGTCGGTGAAGTTGGCGATGCCAACCGGAACCGTTTGATGGTTGATGTCCGAAGTGAATGCGAGGGCAAACATAAATTCATTCCACGCGGCGATGAAACAGAGCAGCCCGGTTGTGACCACGGCCGGCAGGGACATCGGTAGGATGATCTGGAAAAAAATCCGCAACGGTTTGGCCCCGTCGATGCGGGCGGCTTCGTCGATGGTGGGCGGGATCGAACGGAAGTAACCGAACAACACCCAGATCACCAACGGCAAGCCCAATGCCAGGTAGACGACGATCAGCACCCGGTAGGTGTCCAACCAGCCCAGGCCAGACGCCAGCACGTACAAGGGCGCCACGATCGCGATCTGGGGAAACATCGACACCGCCAGGATGAATCCCAGGATGCCGAACCGCCCACGGATGTCCAGGCGGGCAAGGGCATAGGCCGCAACCGACCCAAACAGGAGGCAAAGGAAGGTCGTGCTGAACGCGACGATGACCGAGTTGAAAAGGTAGCGATGAAAACTTTTTCCGGCAAAAATGTTGACGAAGTGCTCGAAGGTAAACGGGGCAGGCACCAGCTTCGGGCTGCCGCTCACCAACTCCCGGTCCAGTTGCAGCGAAGTCGACGTTTGCCACAGGAAGGGCCCGACTGACCAAGCCACGATGAAGACGGCGCAGGCGTAGAGGAGCACGCGACCCGGGGCCGGAAAGTTAATGGCCGGCTTGGATTTTTGCGGATGAATGCCGGCGTCCCTCATTGGCCGACCTCCCGCAGCTTGCGCAGCAGAATCGCGCCGAAAATCACCGCGATCCCGGCTTCGGTGATGAACATCATGGTCGACAACGCCGACCCGTACCCGAACTGAAGCGCCGAAAAGAGGTTTTTGTACGTCATGGTCGAGAGTACCTCGGTGGAGTCCGCCGGCCCGCCGCCCGTCAAGACGTAGACCAAGTCGAAAATACGGAAAGCATCGAGCGCCCGGAACATCGCCGCGATCAACAGCGTTGGAGCCAGCAAGGGAAGCCTCACGTGCCAGAACTGCTGCCAAGGGTTCGCCCCGTCGATGATGGACGCTTCGGTCAGCGAATGCGGGATCGTTTGCAGCCCGGCCAGAAGGAGCAACGCCATAAAAGGGGTGGTTTTCCAGACGTCGGCCACCACGATGGTCCACAGGGCCGAACTGGTGGAGCCGTACCAGTCAACGTTGTGCTGGATGAGACCCATGCCTCGAAGCAGGTAATTGACGACCCCGTTTTGGCCGTCGAATAACCAGCCGAACATCTTCGACGTGACGACGGTGGGAATGGCCCAGGGAACCAGCATTGCCGCCCGGACGATGCCACGACCTCGAAACGATTCCGAAAGCACCAGGGCCATCATCAAGCCAAGGGCGGTTTCCAGCAGCGTCGAGGCGGCCGTAAACTCGATGGTGTGGGTCCAGGCATTCCAGAACTGTCCGTCGGCCAGGAGCTGCCGATAGTTGCCGAACCCGATGAACGAGTCAGTCGGAGATGCCAGCGTGGTGTCCCGCAATGAGAGCCACAACCCGAGCAGCACCGGGTAAACTGAAACGGCCCCGATTGAGGCGAGCGCCGGCGCCAGCAGCAGGAGTGGCCCCGGTTCCCAGGTTCGAACCCGGGCCTTCTTCGTGCCAAGCAGGAGGGGCCGCCCCTGAACTTCCGTGATTGCCACAACCTCGCCCTTTCTAGGCTTTCACCACATTTTGGATTTTTTCCTTGGCACTCTGCAAGGCCGCCTTGACGTTCCCGGTGGCCAGGGCCCGGGAGACTTCGGATTGCAGGATCAGCGTGACCTGCGGGTACTTTGGGGTAACCGGTCGCGGAATCGCCCCGATAAAGACCGACTTGAGCGGCTGCATGAACGGCTGTTCCTGCGCAATTTGGGGCTGCTCGAAGACCGCGGCACGCGTCGGGCAAAGGCCAAGCTGCGTGGCGAACCGCAGTTGGGTCTCCGGGGAAGACATCCAGCGCACAAAGTCGACCGCCGCTTCACGGTTCCTGGTGGAAGCGTTAATCCCATACTGGTAACCGCCGAGACAGGCCGCGCTCTGTTTACTAGGGAAATGCGGTAACGGCGAGACGCCCACCTTATCAACCACGCTCGAGTCCGCAGGGGTTTGCGCAACCTTCCAAACGTAAGACCAGTTGCGCAAAAACGCAGCCTCGCCCGAGGTAAATGGCCGGCGGGATGGTTCTTCGTCCCAACTCAGCACATCTTCCGGGGTGATCTGATGTTTCCTGATAAAGTCGTGCATCATCTGCACCGCTTCAATCGCGGGCTCATCGGCAATGGTAACCGTGGTACCATCGGGCTGCAGGATGGAGCCCCCGTTCGAGCCGATGAACGACACTAGGTCGCAAACCAGCACTTCGGCCTGCTTGCCCTGCCAAAGGAAGCCAAACTTCGCCTTACCCGCGCTCATCAGCTTTTTTGAGCTGTCGATCAGCTCATCCCAGGTTTCAGGGGCTTTGGCACCGAGTCCCTCGAGCAGGTCTTTGCGGTAGTACAACATGCCGGAATCGACGAACCAGGGCAGAGCCGTGAGCTTGCCCTGCCAGGTGCAGCCTTGAACGATGCCCGGAAAGTAATCCTTCATCACCTCGCGGCCGAAGTATTCGTCCAAAGGCAGGGCCCATTTGGCCGCCGCAAATTCCGCGACCCAGATAATGTCCTGCGTGAAAACGTCCGGGGTACCGTTCCGACGGGCCAGCTGCTGCACCAGCCCCTGATGCACTTCGGTCGACGAACTCGGGGGCGGCAGCTCTTTATAGGTAACGTGGACCTTGCTTTGAGCGCCGTTGTAAGCCTCGACCACCTCTGCGATGGTTTGTTTTCCGTAAAATTTCGCGCTTGCGAAGGTGATCTCGACAGGGTTGCCGCCCGCCGCCCACGCGCGGCGCACGGGTAGCAGCGAGGAGGCCGCCGTGACGCCGGCGAGCGTCAAGCCGGCCCGCTTCAGGAAATCGCGTCTCGGCATACCCGGCGTTCCGTGGTTGCCGCCAAGGCTGCTGGCGGGGGAAACTGAGGCCTTACCGGGGAGGCAGGCGGCTTCGCAATTCTGCTGAGTTTTGCGTTCCGGGGGTTCCAATTCTTGCATATATTTGCATCACTAGCGGGGTTTTCCGCATCGTCAAGCATTGTTTCTCAAGCCATTTTGCATAAACTGGAAAGGACCATCCCGTCGACTGTTCCATGGGCGCTATTGATCATTCCAGCCGCGACGGCGCATTGCCGGCCAAACGCCACGTCGAGTTATTGCGCCTCCTGCGCGCCCGGGGCCCGATGAGCGTCAATGAACTTGCCGGCCGCTTCGAGGTTTCCGGGGACACGATCCGCCGGGACCTGGATCATTTGGCCGCCCAGGGCCTGCTTGAACGGACGCACGGCGGGGCAGTCGCGTTCGAGCACCTCGTGCATCGCGACTCGACCTTTAACCAACGGATGGGCCGTCAAGTTGCCGCAAAAAAACGCATCGCCAGGGCCGCCTGCGGGCTCATCAAGGACGGTGAAACGTTGCTCGTGAACGGCGGGTCAACGACGAAGCTTTTTGCGGGAGAATTGAAACGCCGCAACCTGACAATCGTTACCAACAACCTCAGCGTTCCCTCCGCGGTGTCCTCGGAATGCGTTCGTGACCTTTACCTCCTTGGGGGCCAGTACAAGGGGGATGCTTTAGTCACGGTGGGCCCGGTCCTGATGTCGGGGATAAGCATTGCCGTTGACTCGGCGGTAATCGGCGTTGGGGGCATCACGGTTCGCGAGGGCCTCACCACCACGGTCCTCGAAGAAGCGACGATGATCGCGGCCATGATCGCAGCCGCGCGCAGGACGATCGTTCTGGCGGACGCCACCAAGTTAGGCGAAAGGGTGTTCGCGCACATCGCCCCGCTTGACCGCATTCAGGTCCTGGTGACCGATGAGGAGCCCCCGGCAGACCTGAGAGAAGCGCTGGATGCCGCGCGCATTGACGTGATCATCGTGCCTGAATCGTAGGAGAACCGCTTTTTTTCATTTAGCGACGACTCTGAGGGGAGCGCTCCGGCGCCGCTGGACGATTTTATAGTAGATGAGACCCGGTTTATTAATTTTCGAGTGGCGGCCCGCGTCCATCCTCAGCCGAGCCACTGAGCACTCCCTCCAGTCACACTGACCACAAAGACCCCCATGGCCAATACCGATATCCTCTCCATCCAGCTGTACACGCTGCGCTCGCTGGGTGACCTCGACCGCGTGTTGGACGTCGTCAAGCAGGCCGGTTACGGCCACGTCGAGCTGATCGGCTCCCACCTGGAGGATGCCGAGAACGTGCGCGCCAAGCTCGACGCGCACGGCCTGAAGGTCTCCTCCAGCCACGTCAGTCTCGCCGCGCTCCGGGAGCGGCTGGACCTCGTGGTACGGGCCTGCCATACGCTGGGCTTTGCGCAGCTTTTCATGCCTGCCGTGCCGCCGGAACAGCGCCAAGGCGACGCGCCGTTCTGGCACGCGCTGGGGCGCGAGCTGGGCCAACTCGCCGAACGCCTGCGCGACCAGGGCATCACGTTCGGCTACCACAACCACCACTGGGAACTTTCACCCAAGCAGGAATCCAAGACCGCGCTGGAGCTGATCTTTGAGGCCGCCGAGGGCACCCCGCTGGCTTGGCAGGTGGACGTTGCCTGGCTGGTTCGGGGCGGCGCCGATCCCAAACGGTGGATGGAGCGCTACCGGGATCGCATCGTCTCCGCGCACGTCAAAGACATTGCGCCGCCAGGACAAAACGAGGACCAGGACGGCTGGGCGGACGTCGGCGCCGGCGTGCTGGACTGGCGGGACCTGTGGCAGGCGGCCCGCGCGGCCGGTGCACGGTGGATGGTGGTGGAGCATGACAAGCCGGCCGATCCTGCAGGGACTGCGCGGGCCAGCTACGCGTTTATCAGCCGCATGGGAGCTTAGCCACGCCATGGCACGAATCGACCTCGGCATCATCGGCTGCGGTAACATCAGCCATTCCTACCTTAAGGGTGCGGCCCGGTCTGAGCTGGTCCGGGTAAAGGCCGTGGCCGACCTGCGCACGGAGGCGGCGCAGGCGAAAGGTGTGGAATACGGCGTGCAGGCCGTCAGCGTGGACCAAATGCTGGCCGACCCCGACATCCAGGTTGTCCTCAACCTGACCATCCCCCTGGCCCACGCGCCGGTCAGCCTGCAGGTTGTCGAAGCCGGCAAGCACGTCTACTCGGAAAAGCCGCTCGGCAGCCGTCACGCGGAGGCCGAGGCGCTGATGCTCGCAGCGACGGCAAAGGGGATCCGCGTGGGCTGCGCGCCTGACACCTTCCTGGGTGCCGGCCACCAAGCCTGCCGTCGCGCGGTCGATGCGGGGCGAATCGGCCGGCCCATCGCCGGCAGCGCTTTCTTTGCCACTCATGGCGTGGAGCACTGGCACCCAAACCCGGAATTCTTCTTCAAACGCGGGGGCGGCCCGGTCCTGGACATGGGCCCCTACTACGTCACGCAACTGGTCAACCTGCTCGGCCCGGTGGTGCGCGTTGCGGCGCAGGCCACGATCGGCAGCGCTACTCGTACGGTCAGCAGTGAGCCCCTGAAAGGGTCAATCATCCAGGTCGAGGTCCCCACCACCGTTAACGGCGTGCTGTCCTTTGCCAACGGCGCGAGCGTGACCATCACCACCTCCTGGGACGTTTGGAGGCACCGGCGCGTACCCTTCGAACTCTACGGCTCAGAAGGAAGCATGTTGGTACCCGACCCCAACTTCTTTGGCGGAGAGCCGATGGTCACGAGCCGCGACGGCGACTGGACGCCCCTCAACACCTCCGTGCACCCGTTCGGCAAACCCAACCGCCGCACGCAATCCGGCCTGCACGTTGCCGACTACCGCATGGTCGGCGTGTTGGACATGGCCGCAGCGATCCGCGACCACCGCCGGCACCGCGCCAGCGGTGAACTGGCGATGCACGTGCTGGAGGTGCTGGAGGCATTGGAGCGCTCGTCCATCGAGGGACGCCACATCATGATCGAGACCCCGTGCGAGCGACCCGAACCGCTCCCGCTCGGAGAGGGCGAAGAAGTCTTCGCATCGTGAGGACGATGGTTTTGGGAAGAGCCCAGTCAGGCCATGATCGCCCTGCTGGCTGAAATCCCCCTGCGCACACCACGGTGTGCGGCAGCCGTGGCCGACAGCGGCCGCAGCCGAAGCACAATCGCATCCCGTGTCCTTTTGTGGGCCGGGCATCCTTTTAACCTGAGCTCCGGAGCGTCGGAGCGCTTCCCCTTCGGGTTACGAGCGCAGTCTTCAATACAGAATAGCCAGTGAGTATTCGCAGCCTATACCGATTGAGCAAGGCGGCGAATCAGCCGTACTACCGACCCCGCGCGAATCGCACGTTTATGAGAGATGATTACAAGGGCTATTACCATCTCTACTACCAATACAACCCTCTTCAGCTAGTGTCGCCATCTACACGTTAGGCCAACCGACAAGAGAGGTACAAAACATCGCTTACAGTTTGGACGATGGAAGCACCTACACCAACTATTCCGGCAACCCGGTCCTTAACTCTCCCACCGGCGACAATCCTAACTTTCGGGATCCGAAGGTGTTCTGGCATGCCCCGACGAGTCAATGGATCATGTACGCGTCCCTGCCGCGGGCTCACCAAGTCTTACTTTACTCGTCTCCTGGTTTAACCCTAAGGGGCGGGGATTTCCGGCGCCGTTTCGCTGGCTCCCGCCCCCAACTTCCCCCGGAGTTCCCGGACCATCTCTGGCGGCAGCCGAGGTATTGCCCCGGCCTGCGAGGCCACGTAGGCGCCCAGCCGGCAGGCCGTCTCCAGCACCGTCTGGGTCTCGGCCCCGCGCGTCAGGCCAACCATCAGCGCCGCCATGAACGAATCGCCCGCTCCCACCGTGTCCTGGACGGCCACTTTCGGCGCCGACGCGCTTACCAGGCTGCCCCGATCCCACAGGGCTGCCCCCGCCGAACCCATCGTCACGCAGATGCGCGGCGTACCAGTCGCCTGCGAGAGAATGGCACAGGCGGCCGCCACCGCCTCGGCATCCTCGGCCGGATTCGGCCGGGCTTCGCCGGTTTGCAGCCAGGCGGCCAACTGGCCGACTTCGTCATGATTGAGCTTCAGGACATCGGCGTGAGCCGCCAATTGCACGATGCGCGCCGGGTCGGCATATGGGGGCCGCAGATTGACGTCGAAGAATCTCAAGGGGCCTTTCACAGCCAGCAAGCGGCCTAACTGCTCGAGATTGTAAGGCGAGCGGCTGGCCAGCGAGCCGAAGATCAACGCGCCGGCTTGGCTGACGGCCTGCAAGGCCGCGTCCGACACGGTGATCTCATCCCAGGCCACCGGCTGGACGATATCGTAGGTCGCATTGCCCAGCGCATCGATGGTGGCCAGCACAGTCCCGGTCGCCAGTCCGGGGCGCGCCCGGCTGATAAAGTCGAGGTTGACGCCGTTGCGTTGGGCCAGCTCGAGGATCTCATCGCCGAGGGCATCCTGGCCGACTGAGGAGATGAGGGAGGAGGAAACGCCCAGTTGCACCAGGTGGCAGGCGACGTTGAAGGGGGCGCCGCCGGCGTGCCGGCCGGTCGGCAGACAGTCCCAGAGGATTTCGCCAAAGGCATAGAATTCAGTGTTCATCAGGGGGATGTCAGGTGAGATCGTGTTAGGTTACGTCCAGTGCTGGAAAAAGGGCGCGAGTAGAGGCGTGGAGGGGCAACAAACGCTTGGCTTTCCTAGCCTAAAAGGCGTTAGTAAACAAATAAACTTTTTCTAAAGATGAACGCTCGTTTTGATCTGAATTACGACAAGCTGGCAGGTGATTCCCGGTTTGCCGCCATCGCGGGGGGTATGAGCACCACGTCGCGCATCGATTCCCGGGACGCATTCAATCGTTATTGCCGAAAAGCGTGCCGGCTCTGGAAGGAGCACTTCAGTGACGTGCCGGCCGGAAAAACGTCCGCGTTGTTTACTGACCTGCTCGAGCGCATCAACCGGCGGGCCGAAGGGACGATAAAGACCCCTTGGGGCGGCGTGGTCATTATGCTGCATGAGCATCCTCGAGTCGAAAAGTACCTGGTGATCCGCCAGGGCGGCTATCTTGCGCTTGAAATGCATGAA
>JAFAUY010000352.1 GCA_019243005.1 Verrucomicrobiota bacterium
GGGTTGCTGCTTTACCTCCGGCTTAAGAACAGCCTCCAGCCGGAAGGATCGCCCAACTTCAAGGCGGAAGTCGACGCCTTCGAGCAGGTCGTTCCCGCCGGCCTGCAGGCGATCCGGGATCGCGACGCGGGCAAACCGTTCGACCAGGGCGCCTTCGAACGGATTCTGCAGTTCACCCAGCGGTACCAGAACCTGGCGCAGGCCAGGTACGTTTACGCGTTCCCGAACCCTGCTGCGACTGATGCGGCCGATCGCTGGCACCACATCGGCGAAACGTTGCTGGGCACGATCCGTTCCCGTCACCTAGAACCGGCCGTTGCGTTTTATGCGACGTTAACCTCCGCTTACCGTCAGGGCGACGTGGCCGGGTTTAACGCCGCGCTAAGCAACTACCAGAATTACCTGCACCACACCGTTCCGGGCGAGTTGAACCGTCCTAACCTGGAGGCCTGGTTTAATCACGCCGCTCCCTTCCTGCAGGCGATGGTTCTATACGTGCTCGTTTTCATCTGTGCGGTCCTTTCCTGGCTGTTCTGGCCGCGAACGTTGTCCCGGGCGGCCGGGTTTTTGCTTGTGCTGGCGTTTGTGCTGCACACGGCCGGGCTGATTATCCGCATGTACCTCCAGGGCCGGCCGCCGGTGACGAACCTTTATAGTTCGGCCATTTTTGTGGGCTGGGGAGCGGTGTTGCTCTGCCTGTTTCTGGAGCGCATTTACCGCAACGGGATCGGCAACGTGTGCGCCGCCACCAGCGGATTCGTGACGCTGCTGATCGCCTACAACCTGCAGCTGGACGGCGATACCCTCGAAATGCTCCGGGCCGTTCTCGACACCAACGTCTGGCTCGCCACGCACGTCGTGGTGGTGGCGCTGGGGTATTCTTCCACGTTCCTGGCCGGCTTGCTCGGCGTCATCTACGTCACCCGGCGGCTTTTCAGCCGGTCCTTTACTCCGGACCTGGCCCGTTCGCTGGGCCGGATGATCTACGGGATCGTCTGTTTTGCCACCCTTTTCAGCTTGGTCGGGACCATCCTGGGGGGAATCTGGGCCGACCAATCCTGGGGACGTTTCTGGGGCTGGGACCCTAAGGAGAACGGGGCCCTGCTCATCGTGCTCTGGAACGCGATCATTCTCCACGCCCGCTGGGGTGGTTACGTCAAGGAACGTGGGATCGCGTTGATGGCCGTGTTCGGCAACATCATCACCAGCCTTTCGTGGTTCGGTACGAACATGCTCGGTGTCGGCCTGCATTCCTACGGTTTTATGGACCAGGCGTTTAACGTCCTGATCGGCTTCATCGCCAGCCAATTGGTTCTCATCGCGATCGGCCTGCTTCCCGTTGGCTCGCGGCCTTCGAAACGCCCCGTGGCCCCGCTTGAGCCGGCCGGGCAGCTGGCAAAATAGATGAGGGAGGGTTCTGCAATCACTGGCTGAGGCCGTTTGCCGGCCGTGCCTTCAAGGCCTCAGCTTTACCCGCATTTGAGTGGCGGGTGCCGGATGGCGGTTTTTGACCCTCCGGGGCAAAGAGCGACGCCCGCCACCCCTGTGCCTACCGCTCGTAGAGCTTGGCGAGTTCGCGCAGGTACTGGGCGCTTTCCGACTGCAGCCGTTCCAGTTGGTCACGGTTGTAACGCCAGGTCCAATTGCCCGAGGGTTGCCCCGGGCTGTTGAGGCGGGCTTCGCTGCCGAGGCTCAGCAAGTCTTGCATCGGAACAATGAAGAGCCGGGAGGCAGAAGCATAACCGGCCCGGATCATATCCCAGGGAACCTCATTTCCGGTAACCCGCAGGTAACGGCGGAAGTAATCACGCACGGATTCCGGTTGCTTGTCCCACCATCCCCAGGCGGTGTCATTGTCGTGCGTGCCGGGATAGAGCACAGAATTAGGAATCGTGCTGTGAGGCAAGTAATCGGCGAACCCTTCGAATGCAAATTGCAGGATCTTCATTCCCGGGATCCCGACGTCGCGCACCAATCGGTGAACGGTCTCGCCGATCATGCCGAGGTCTTCGGCCACCAGCTTGGCATTGGGAAAATGGGCCTTGATGGCTTGGAAAAGGCGCAGCCCCGGTCCCGACTCCCATTGGAATTCTCGTGCGTTGGATGCGTAGGCCGGGACCTTGCAGTACTCGTCAAAGCCGCGGAAATGGTCGATCCGGACCACGTCGTACAGCTCGAAGCTGGATTCGATTCGCGCCAGCCACCAGGAAAACTTCTTCTGTTCGTGTTTCTTCCAGTCGTACAACGGATTACCCCAAAGCTGGCCGTCGGCCGAGAAGTAATCCGGGGGCACACCCGCCTGGGCCGTGGGATTAAGGTCGGCATCCATCTGGAAGAGTTCCGGATGGGTCCACACGTCCGCGCTGTCGAGGGCGACAAAGATCGGGATATCCCCCATGATCACGACGTCGCGCGAGTTTGCGTACTGTTTCAGTGCGCGCCACTGCTTGAAAAACTCGTACTGGTAAAACGTTTGCGCCTCGTAATCTTCGCCCAGATCGGCTTTACGGAGCAGCTTTTTGGCTAAGTCCTGGTGCTTGATCTCGCGGGGCCACTCCAGCCAGGAACGGCCCCCGAAATGGTTTTTAGTCGCGATGAACCGGGCGTAAGGGTCGAGCCAGGTGCGGTTGTCCCTGGCGAAGTTTTGGAAGGCGCTTTTTTCTTTAGGCGATGCCTTGGAAGTGAAATTGAAATAGGCTCGCTTCAGGATCTCCCACCGATGCTTCCATTGCGCCCCGTAATCGACGTGCCGCGCCGGCAGACCGCGCAGCGGGGCCAGGTCCCCGCCATCGAGCAATCCCTCGTCGACCAGCAGTTCGAGGTCGATGAGGTAGGGATTACCGGCAAACGCAGAGAAGCATTGGTAAGGCGAGTCGCCGTAGCCGGTGGGACCAAGGGGGCATACTTGCCAGTATTTGAAGCCGCTTTCCGCGAGAAATTCCACAAAACGCCGCGCTTCGCGCCCCAGGGTGCCTATCCCGGTAGAACCGGGCAAGGAGGTGGGATGCAGCAGCACCCCGGCCGCGCGTGAGGTCAACCAGTCAAAAAGTGGTGTGGACGTCATAAAAAAGAAAAGGGCAACCACGAATACTCCGGGTTGCCCGTAATTCCAGGATCTAATCGATCCTTTTTATTCTTCCGGGAAGCGCAATGTGTCGATCAGGAATTGCTCATACTTTGCGCGGTGCAGTTCAGTCCACTCCTTGCGTGCCTGTTCCCAGGTGAGATGACGGCCTTTCTCGCCCTCAATCCATTTGTACTTTCGAATTTCCTCTTTGATCAAATACGTGATGCGATAAAAGGGATCGGACAACATCATCGGCGGAACTTGCACATACTGCTCAGAGTCCAGGATCTGACGCATATCACCGAATCACCTTTTCGGTCTCGGTGTCGAACAAGTGCACTTTTTCCATGTTGATGTTCGCGGTGATCGGCTGGCCCATGTGGTAAATGTGTTCCCCATGGATCCGAGAAATGAGGGTACCGGTGCCGGCCTTAAGGTAAACCAGCGATTCCGAGCCCATCGGTTCGGCGATGTCAACCGAGGACTCGACCGGGACGCACGTCGCCGTGCATTCCTCGGTGATGTGTTCAGGGCGGATACCGAAAATGATGTTCTTGCCGACGTAGCGCGACGCCAGGTCGGCCACGGGTGGCTTGAGCGGAATCGTCAACCCGGCTTTCTCGCCCATTTCGGTAAAGACGAGCCCTTCGGGCCGTTGTTCGATTTTACCCTTCAACAGGTTCATCGGCGGCGACCCGATAAAGCCGGCCACAAAGACATTTTCGGGTTTACGGTAAAGGGTGATCGGGTCGGCCACCTGCATGATGTTGCCGTCGCGCATGACGCAGATCCGGTCGCCCATGGTCATGGCTTCGACCTGGTCGTGCGTAACGTAAATCATGGTTGAGCCGAGCTGGCCGTGCAGCCGCGAGATTTCGGAGCGCATCTGCACGCGCATCTTGGCGTCCAGGTTGGAGAGGGGCTCGTCAAAAAGAAAGACGGTCGGATTGCGGACGATGGCGCGTCCGAGCGCGACCCGTTGGCGTTGGCCGCCGGAGAGCGCCTGCGGTTTGCGTTCGAGCATCTTATCGAGCCCTAACGCTTTGGAAGTCCGGCCGACGGTCTCGGTGATAAAGTCCTTCTTCTTTTTCGCGAGCTGCAGCCCGAACGCCATGTTGTTGAAAATCGTCATGTGCGGGTAGAGCGCGTAGTTTTGGAACACCATGGCGATCCCGCGATCCTTGGGCTCAAGGTCATTTACCACGCGGCCCCCAATGGAAATGGTACCGCTGGTAATCTTCTCCAGCCCGGCCACCATGCGCAACGTGGTGGTCTTGCCGCAGCCGGATGGCCCAACCAGCACCATGAACTCACCATTCTGGATGAGGAGATTAATTTTTTTGACTGCGGTGAAAGTCGGCCGACCTCGGTCGTCGACGTAGGTTTTCACCAGATCTTTGATTTCTACTGAACCGTCGCTCATGGCTTTATCCTTCGGGGGGTTATTCTTTGATTCCGCCGGAGGTAAGACCTCCGATGACGAATCGTTGGCACAACATGAATACTACCGTAATTGGGACGCCGCTCAAGACCGCAAGTGCGGCAAAACGGCCCCACAGTTTTTCCTGTTCGTAAAGAAAAGAGTTCGCGCCGACCGCCAGCGTCCAGTTATTGCCGGTTTGCAGCACCACTGAGGCCACCGGGTACTCGGACATGTAACCGATGAAAGAGAGAATGAACACCACCGCAAAGATCGGTATGCTGACCGGCAGAAGGATGCGCACGAAGGTTTGGAAAGGGCTGGCACCGTCGATCCGGGCCGATTCCTCCATGCTGGCCGGGATGGTGTCGAAATAACCTTTAATCATCCAGATATAGGATGAAATGCCGCCGAGGTAAACCATGATCAGGCCGGCCTGGGTGTTCAGCCCCAACCATTTCACGTAAGTACCCGTGAAATCGAGGATCACATAAAATGCAACCAGCGCCAGCACCATCGGAAACATCTGCAGGATCAGCAGAGAACTTAGGATCGGGGTGCGAAATTTGAACTTGAAGCGGGAAAAAGCGTAGGCCGCCGTTCCGGACAGCAGAATGATCCCGGCGGAAGAGAGGCACGAAACTTTGATGGAGTTCCAGAACCAGAGCAGGGGAGGGACCACCGGCTTGACGACCCGGGTTTCGCCCGTCGCCGGGTTAACGACTTCCGTGTACGGAATGCCCAGGACGTACTTCCAATGGTCCAGCGAGACCTTGTCCGGCAACAACCGGCTGGGTGCAAAGTTACCCTGGCGGAATGAGGCCGACACGACCATGATGAAAGGCACCAGCACGATGGCGAGAAAGCTGAGGAGAAACGCGTGCGCGAGCACCTTGCGGATGAGCAGACGCTGCTCGTGGGTCAGCCTGTGCCGCCTGGTCGATCGGTCCCGAAGGTTAGAAACGCGGGCGGGTTCGGTTTTAAGGCTGGGAAAGGCCATAGGAGGGGCGACCTGAATCTTCTGCGTTATAAAGCCAGATCGCACGGGAGCGCGATGCGGATGGCGTGCATGATGCCGGGTTCGGGAGGAACTTAAAGGTCGAGGCTTGCATCCGAGCTTGAGAGGGAGGTGGCGTACGAGCGCGATCGACTACATTTTCACGTTGCGGCCGCCGATCCGAAGGTTGGCCCAGGCCAGCACCCCGACCATGATAAACAGGATCGTCGCGATCGCACTCGCCAGGCCGTAGTTCGTGCCCGAGTCGCGGAACGCCAGGTTGAACGTGTAGGTGACCAGGAGGTCGGTTTCCCCGGCGATACCGCCTCCCACCATCTTCGGACCGCCGGCGGTCAGAAGGTAAACGAGGTTAAAATTATTGAAATTGAACGCGAAGCTCGAGATCAGAATCGGGAACAACGGCGGCAAAATCAGGGGCAGCGTGATTTTGAAAAGGTCGACGAGCGCGTTACTGCCGTCGATGGCGCTCGCCTCGTAGATCGTCGAAGGGATGGATTGCAGCATCCCGGTGCAGATCAACATCATGTAAGGGTAGCCGAGCCAGATGTTAACCAGCAGAATCATCGCCCGGGCGCCCCAAGGGTTGGTCTCCCATTCCGGCGCGAAGTGGAAGATGCCGCGCAAAAACGCGTTCACGGCACCGAATTCCTGGTTGAATAAACCCTTGAAGATAAGAATCGAGAGAACGGCCGGAACCGCGTACGGCAGAATGAGCAGCGTACGGTAAATTTTCCGGCACTGGATCTCTTTCCATTCCAGGACCACGGCCAGCAGCAGGCCCGTGGCAAAGGTGCCCAGGACCGAAAAGATCGAAAAAGCGACCGTCCAGAGGAAAATTCGAAGAAACGGCCCCTGGATGCGAGGATCGCTAAGGATACGAACGTAATTGTCGAACCCGGTGAACGTTCGGAAGCCGACCCCGACTTTTTCTCCTTTTTGATTGACGAAGTAACCTTGCTGCGGATCGGCATGAACGATGCTGCCGTCTCTCCGGTTCGTGAGCGTGCCGTCCGGGTTAAGCGTGTAGAGTCGCTGGCGCGCCGCGAACCGCGCGAGGCCTTCCAGGGTAACGATGGTCTTGTCCGGAAGCGAAAACTGCCGGCCGCGCATCGGAATAAAGAGCTTCTCCCGGGTAACTTGCGCCATCTCGAGCGGCTTGCCGGGCGGTTGGGTGCCCGGCGCGATCGGTGTGACCGGCGTCACGGATTCCGATGCCCCCGATTGCTGACCCGCCTTCAGGTCGATCGGCTCCGAGGCGAACCGGCGGCCGGGATCTTTCATATCCTGGAGAACCAGGATGTATTTTCCGGCGTCCTGGGCAAAGAGTTGGTAATGGTAGCTCACGTCGCCGCTCAGGTACGTTTCCTGCAGCAGCAGTTCCAGGGCACGATCGTACGGCAGCAGGTTTTGCGAGCTGTATTTCATGAACCCGATGCAAACCGTGTAGACTAACGGGAAGATGACGAACAACCCGAAGCCCAAAAAGCCCGGGAAAAGGTAGCGAAACGGGTAAGCCTCGCGGCGAAGGTAAATGTAAGCGCCGAACGCGATGACGATAAGGAAGGCCAGGGCAATCCAGACGTTACCGGCCTGGTAGATGGCGAAATCGAGGTAGAGCGCTGGCAGAAGCACCAGCGCCATCAGCACCTGGCGCACCGGGAGCGTCGTCAAGCTCACTTTTCCATGTTCTTCTTAGCCTCTGCCAAGGCGACCTGCGGGGAAGCCTGGCCGTTCGTGGCGATCTGGAGCGCCGCCGCCAGCGAACTCCAGAATTTGCCCATTTGCGGGATGTTCGGCATGACTTCGCCGTTCTGTGCGTTCTCGTAGGTCATTCTCACCAGCGGATCCTTGGCCGCCAATTCGTTATAAGTCGATTGCAACGCCGGCACTCCGATCGGGACGTCGGCATTGACCGTCTTCAGCCCGTCATCAGTCACGAGGTATTTTTCGAGGAACTGCGAAGCCAGGTCGCTGTTTGGGGACGCACGATTGATCATCGCGGTCCACAACCCGACGAAAGGGCGCCCGGGATTGCCATCCACGCCGGGGACCGGCGCGAGGCCGAAGTCAATGCCGCCCTTGCGCAGGTTGGCCCAGGACCACGGGCCGCTGAGCATCATGGCCAGGTCGCCCCGGTTCATGCTTTGTTCCATCACGCTGTAAGACGTGCCTTTTGGCAGGATGCCCCCGTTGATCAGTTCGATGATCTCCGTCAACGCCCTGACCGCACCCGGCGTATCGATCCCGACGTCGTGCGTATCGTAACCCGAGGCGGTTTTCTTGAAGGGGTAAGCGCCGGCGCTCGCCAGGAACGGCCAGCTGAAGTACGGGGTACTGTAGTCCCACATGATTGGAATCACGTTGGGATCCTTGCGCTTGAGCTCTTTGGCAAAACCCACGAAACCCGCCAACTGCGCCGGTGGCGGCCCGGTCACGTGCTTTTTATTGTATATGAGCGAGACGCATTCCAGCGCCAGGGGATAACCGTAGATCTGTTGGTTATGGCTGACCGCTTCCCATACCTTCGGGATGAATTTGCGCTTGTCATCGTCGGCGATAACCAGCGGCTTTAACAGCCCGGAGTCAGCCCATTCGCCGATGCGGTCGTGCGCCCACATCAGGATATCGGGTCCTTTGCCGGTCGCCGCGGCGCTCTGAAATTTGTCCGTGAGATTGTCGGGATGTTCAACCGTGACCTTGATGCCGAGGTCTTGTTCAAACCGTTTACCCAACTCGCCCAAGCCGTTGTAACCTTTGTCGCCGTTGACCCAGACCAGGAGTTCCCCATCGGTCCAGGCAAAGGCCGGAAGGGCGCCGCTGAGGACGAACACGAACAGTGCGCGGAGGAGGTGCCTTAACATGGGTGCCGGCCGGAAAGGGGTAAAACGCGCCCTCCTTTCTGGGGGC